>NZ_JBFRIY010000002.1:2132-30929 GCF_041468565.1 Shewanella sp. 10N.286.54.B9 | reverse complement strand
TGTAAATAGATAATTTCTAATTCTAGGCTACATAAACTGCCTTGTTGAATGCGGAGAAAGAGAGCCTAAGTTGTTCAATGGGTCCGTGTATCACTTTTTTACATTTGTCATAAGGCTGATTTTTATAGGTTTTGTGAAATGTTAAAAAATTATCGATGCCTAGCAGGACAGTTTTTGGCATCTTTATTTGCGCGATAATGGGTCTCTTTAGTCTCTTTTAGTTATACCTGTATAAATATCCAGATTCATTTCAACCTACATGAGAATACGTAATCCACGTTTAACCTAAAGTTAGCTAACTTTGGGGCAAAATTAGTTACAAAGCTCGCAGCAAACACCCATTCCCCATCGAAGTTGCCGAAGTACGTTGAAGAAATAGCCGTAATGTCCACACGGATGTGGGCATAGCTTTCGCGGGACAGGATGTCCCATCGGAAGTGTTAGGCTATTTTGAATAAGTGCGAGGGAGACAACTTCGTCTGGGGCGCTGAGGGATTGTCAAGGGGCGCAAGCGCTTTGCCCCTTGGCTCGGGTGTGGGCGAAGCGCCACGACTTTTCTTTTCTAGAAATGAAAGCGAAGCTTGATATACCTAATAGCTAACTAAAACGTTTTGGGGCAAAATTAGTTACGAAGCTCGCAGCAAACACCCATTCCCCATCGGAAGCGTTAGGCTATTTTGAATAAGTGCGAGGGAGACAACTTCGTCTGGGGCGCTGAGGGATTGATTCTTATGAAATCAAGAGCTATGAAATCAACAGCGGGCGCAAGCGCTTTGCCCCTTCGCTCTACTCTTTGTTAGAAGAATGGGCGAAGCGCCACGAATTTTCTTTTTATAGAAATCAAAGCGAAGCTTGATATGCCTAATAGCTAACTAACTTTGGTGAATCTCCTTACTAAGCCTCAACCACAAGGGTAAAAATTGAAACACCAGTTAGCTAATGTAGACATGGTCGTGACCGTCCATGACAGGGATGTCATGCCCGAGCTTACAGGGATGTATTTATAGCGTGTTACGGCAGTGTCTGCACATGTGCTAGATCTTACACATCCATGTATTCACGACATTCGAACATCCTGTCCAGCATCCGCTGCAGGCGATTAGATACACTTTAATTTAAATGAGACAAAGTGTGCTCTCCTTCTCCCTTCTCCCATTTGGAGAGAAGTGAGCTAACACTATGGCGCGAGGTAAAGGTTTCATCCGCATTTAGCCACAAAAAAGCCCCGAATTATCGGGGCTTTATCTGTTCAACTAGAACTTAGTTCAGATTAAAATTTAGCTTTAATCCAAACCATACGATGGTCTGAAGACACATCTTTACCTGTACCATATTTACCAATGCGGGCATCGTTAAATAGCATACGACCTTCTTGGTAAGTAGCTTGCCAATATACGCCTGAATCTATGATATTTAACGAAGCTGATGGAATAGCGTGGTCAGCATTAATTCCGCCATAAGGGTTATGGAATTCAGCGGTAATACGGTTCGGGTATGGATGCTCAGAGCTTCGGTCAGCGGCATATTCTGCAGCGCCGAAACTTGTTGGGTACAAATCGCCGTTAGTCACATTTTGGTTTACGACAGGGTCAGCATGTAACGCTGCCATGACTTCAGTAAAGCCATCACCCGCGCCAACTGCTGCATCAAGGTTTTGATCACCAACGATAACAAAATGAGCACCTTCTTTTAAGGCACCTGTATTTCCAGCATCATCATAAAAATCTTGTGCATTGGTAACATAGTTATGCCAAAACTCAACTTCTGCAGCGTTTTGCAGTTTGTTCTTACCGGTATCAAACACTGGAGGTGTTGGATGCGACATTAGAATATGGATAGTCTCAGTACCGTCTTTAGTCGGAACTAAAATAGGCGCATCGACGTGGTTTTTAGACGACAACGTCATTTGTTGCCATTCTTCGTCGGTATACCAGTTTTCGCCATCGAGTAATGGGTTTTCAGCACCCTCTAGATCTTTCCATTTGAAGTCTTGGAAAGTACGGGTATTTTTAGCATCAATTTCATACTTAGACATTAACGCAAAAGCGTACTGTCCGTGATACTTACCAAAACCCCAAGTATCGCCTGCGTACTCATTAGTGCCAACATCTTCTGCAGTCGCAATGTAGCCATCGTTATTTAAATCGAAGCCACTTAGCAGACCGGTGTTAGTGCCATAGCTTTCAGCAAATGGGTACTCAATAGGCTCGAGTTCAGCTTCACCACCTGCTCCCTCAATACTTTGAGCGACTGATAGGTAGTTTGCTTGAAAACCTTCTAGTGCAGATAAATCTTCACCTGTGCCATCATTGTTATATTCACCCATCATTAGCACATCTGGGCGAGTCTTTTGAATGATTGCCGCTACGTTGCGAATTTGGATAACTTTTTCTGCAGCTGTTTTGTCAGCAGGCTCCATCGCATCACGATCTGCAAGATAAGCGTCTACCAGCGTCTTTTGCTCTGCAGAAGTAATAGCCATCTCTGCAACTAAGTCAGCAAATGTCGCGCGATCAAAAGAAAGGTTATAAGCAGCAATTTTAACTTCAGTATGATCAACATACTTGACGTCATCGTCATTACAGCCAGTAAGCAGTGCTACACCAACAGCTAAAGCTGCGGCAGTTTTTAGTATTTTCATGTTTTGACCCATCAATTGTAATTATAATAACGAGCTCATTTAGTTGAGCTTCGCTGTTATTCTATACAGCTGTAGATTGCATGAAAATGTATCTAGGTTAAGGTTACGTTTAAGTGTTGCATTAACCAGCACAAGTTAAACAGTGTTTAGCAGACTGTTTCACAGCTGCTACCAGCGTGTTTATATATAGATTGTTGTTACTTAATTAATTAGCGCTAGCTTAAGTAGTTTTGCAGTTGAAAAGGACTTGAGCGTGTTACGAGTTATCTGAGAATTAGATGACGTCTCTATACCAACTCCATTAAAGAGTTGTTCATTCAGCGGCAGTTAAAATCACTTTAGCAAGTCAGTGGCTTATCGCTAATCGTTATTCTCGGCTCTGGCATCCTGCTCCGCTCTCGATAATTGCGCCTGCATTATTCTACCTTCGACCATCCTTGGTCTCGTACCGCCTAAATCTGACCGCCAAGGAGGCCAGAATGCCTTATTTTGTATGGAACAAAATAGACCATTTAGTCTTATATCGAGTGCCACATGTGCTGTAGTAAGTGATTTCCCCATGCCTTGAATTGAAAGCCCTGAACTGAGTATATCTTTAATGTAATTGGTATTACTTAGTATGCCTGCATAAAAAGGCCTGCTCAAAGCAGGCCTTAATCCTAATTAATTTAGTAGGCTAGCGCTTAGCTCTCTATTTTAGCCTCGCCTTTAAACTTCTCACGTAGGGTTTGCATCATCACATAGAAAACCGGCACTAACAGTGTCCCGACAATTGTTGCTGCTAACATGCCGCCAAATACCGAATAGCCCAAAGCTCGACGGCTACCCGCGCCTGCTCCTGTTGCGATAACCAACGGCAGAACCCCGAGCAAGAATGAGAACGCGGTCATCAGTACCGCACGAAAACGTAATCTTGCCGCCGTCTCGCCAGCATCAAGAATACTCTTGCCCTCTTCTCTAAGTTGTTTAGCAAACTCCACAATCAAGATTGCGTTTTTACAGGCAAGGCCAATCAAGAGTACCAAGCCAATTTGCGCGTAAAGGTTAAGCTCTGCGCCCACCAGCCAGATATTGAGGAAAGCACCGAGTATCGCAATCGGCACAGCCAACATAACCGCAAACGGAATAGTCCAGCTTTCATATTGAGCGACCAAGAATAGGTAAGTAAATACCAAGGCTAAGGCGAAGATCAATGGTGCTAAATTACCCGCTTTAATCTCTTGATAGGTTTGCCCTGTCCACTCATAGCTATAGCCCGTTGGTAGAGACTGCGCAGCAGCCCGCTCCATCGCTTGTATCGCATCGCCAGAACTAAAACCTGCTGCAGGGAACCCGTTAATCGTGGTTGAACTGAACATATTGTATGAGTTCATCACATCGGGCCCTAAAATAGGCGTCACCGTCACCAAGGTACTAAGCGGAACCATCTCGCCGGAGGAGGAGCGCACATAGAAACGAGCAATGTCCATATCGGAGTTACGGAAATCCGCTTCTGCTTGCAGTATCACTCTGAATACCTTACCAAAGCGGTTAAAATCATTAACATACATCGAACCAAGCATGGTCTGCATTGTGCTAAAAATCTCATTGAGTGGAATACCCAACGCCTTAGCTTTGTCACGATCCACATCCACAAACATCTGCGGCACATCGGCGCGGAAGTTACTAAAAGACATGGCAATTTCTGGTTGCTCATTGGCTTTCATTATCAGCGCTCGCATTACTGAAGCCAGCTCCTGCGGACTGCGACCTTGAGTGTCTTGCAACACAAACTCAAAGCCACCGACACTGCCGACACCTGGAATAGGCGGCAGTGAGAACGCCATCGCTTTAACCGATGGGTTAGCAGCGTATTTAGCTTGCAGTTTAGCCACAATGGCATGCTCTGCCATATCCGGTGACTCACGCTCAGACCAAGTCGACAAGGTAACAATCATCAAACCACCGTTTGATGCTACCGAGCCCGTTAGAATACTAAAGCCACTGGCGTGAATAACATTCTCAACACCCGGTTCAGCCAAGGTTAACTCAACCAAATCACGCATCACATCTTCCGTACGGTTTAGTGACGCGCCATCGGGTAGCTGAATATCCACCATAAAGGCTTTTTTATCTTCCATAGGCACAAAGCCTGATGGCAAGATTTTAGCTAAGCCCCCTGTTGCTGCTAGCAGGGCAATAAAGACCACCAACACCAGTGTTAACTTACGAGTCAGCACATGGACTAATTTAGTGTATTTACCGGTAAACACATTAAAGTGCTTATTGAATTTGGCATGAAAACCTTGGGTGTGTTCTTTAGGTGGACGCAATACCGAGGCGCACAATGCCGGACTTAAGGTTAATGCGTTAACCGATGAAATCAGCACCGAGATACAGATGGTCACCGAGAACTGCGCATACATCTGCCCGGTAATCCCCGGCATTACTGCCGTTGGCGCAAATACAGCAAGCAATACTAATGTGGTCGCAATAATCGGCCCAGTAACCTCTTGCATCGCTTTAGAGGTCGCTTCTTTAGGCGATAAGCCCTCATCTTGCATCAAACGCGTGACGTTTTCGACCACCACGATGGCATCATCAACCACAATACCAATGGCTAAGATCAGTGCGAACAAGGACACGGTATTAATGCTCATCCCTGAGATAAGTAAGAAGGCAAACGTACCGATCAAAGAAACTGGGATTGCAATCCCGGGAATTAACGTCGAGCGCACATCTTGCAGGAAGATAAACACCACAAAAATCACCAACGCGACAGAGATAAACAGCGTTTGCACCACCTCTTTAATCGAGGTCTCAACAAACTCTGTAGTGTCATAGAGCACTTCATACTCTAAATCTTTGGGGAAATTAGCTGACAAGGCTTCCATCTGTGCACGGATACCTTGCGCCACATCTAACGCATTGGCATCGGGTGATTGATAGATAGAGATAATCGCTGACGGTTTATTATTAAGCTTTCCTTGAGCATCGTAGGTTTGCGAGCCAAGCTCAACCCGTGCCACGTCACCTACAATAATTTTTGAGCCATCTTCATTTGCCCGCACCACGACGTTGGCAAACTCTTTCGGATTCTTCAAGCGTCCTTTTGTTTGTAAAGTATATTGAAATTGCTGATCTGGATCGACTGGAGCGGCGCCGATTCGCCCAGCTGCAACTTGTATATTTTGCTCCTGTAACGCAGCGATAACATCGGTTGCGGTTATCGAAAAGCTGGCCATTTTATCGGGATCAAGCCAAATACGCATAGCGTAATCAAGTGCACCAATAATTTGCACTTTTGAGACACCGTTTTGGCGAGCCAATGCGTCTTTAACGTTGAGTCCAGCATAGTTGGTAATAAAGAGTGAATCGAAAGTTTCGTTAGGGGAAACAAGGTTGACCACCATCAATATATTCGGGCTTTGTTTTTCAACTTTTACGCCCTGCCTTTTTACCTCTTCAGGTAATCGCGGCATGGCTTGTTGCACCCTGTTTTGCACTTTGACCTGCGCCATGTCAGGGTCAGTTCCAACCTCAAAGGTGACGTTAAGCGAATAACTACCGTCATTGGCACTCTTTGATTCCATGTAGAGCATGCCCTCAACGCCATTCACTTCTGCTTCTAATGGTTGGGCGATGGTGTCTTTGACAATATCAGCGCTCGCGCCAGAGTAACTGGTCGATACACTAACTTGTGGCGGCGCAATTTCAGGAAACTCTGCCACTGACAAGATTGGAATAGAGATAAGCCCAACCAAAGTCAGTACGGTAGAGATCACAAAGGCAAATTTTGGCCTATTGATGAAGAATTGACTAATCATAGCAATCCCCTACTTAGTTTGGTTAGCTTCTTGAAAAGGAACAATCTCTTGCTCCACAGCGTTCACTTCAATGCCTGGCCTGATCTTTTGTAGGCCATCGACCACAATACGATCGCCGCCTTCAAGACCACTTAATACTCGCCATTCGATGCCGAAACGCTCACCAAGTTCGACGATACGCTTTTCAACTTTATTTTCGGCGTTCAACACCATCACAAAACGACCTTGTTGGTCCTCTTGTACCGATGCCTGTGGGATCAATAATGCTTGCTCTTTTACCGGAGACTCAATAATCAAGGTGACAAACATCCCAGGTAACATAAAGTTATCGACATTGTCGAAGGTGGCTCTTAGCGGTAAAGTCCCAGTTGCAGGGTCTACCTTGTTACTGACAAAATCGATATAGCCAGTCTCTTTATGCATAGTGGCATTCGGCAGGCGCAGGTTAATCACGATATCTTGAATGCTAATATCTCGCGCAAGGGCTTTAGAGAAGTTTTGTTGTGCTGTAATCAGTGCTCTTTCTGGGACTTGAAAATTAACCCACATAGGTTGTAACTGCACTAAGTTAGCCATATCAGATTGTGGACTGATGATGTCACCAGTACTGACTTTCGAGTTACTAATTCGCCCAGAGATTGGCGCATAGATTTTGGTGTAGCTAAGTTGCAATTCTGCAGCACTTACCGCGGCTTCAGCCTGTACAACGCCTGCTGCGGTTGTCAATTTACGCGAAGTCAGTTCATCCATATCTTGCGCACTGATCATGCCATCAGGTAATAAGCGGCGGCCACGTTCCCAGTTCATCACGGCCACATCTCGAGAAGCTATCGCCTGTTTGAGTACTGCTTTTTGCTGAGCAAGTTCTGCTACATAAGTTGCTGGGTCTATTTCAAACAGCAAATCCCCTTGCTTGACATCATCACCTTCAACGAAGGTACGTTTAAGTAGCTGTCCTTGAATTTGTGATTTAATCATCACATCTTCCGATGCCCGAGTCCGGCCAACAATTTCACTTTTGGATTGGATCTCTTGTTGATGAGCAGTGCTCACAATCACACTCGGTAGCATGGGAGCTTGCGGGGCAGGAGCATCACCGCAGCCAGTAGCCATAATACTAATACACACCATGGCGAGCAGTTTGAATTTAAAAACTGTAGAACCGGCCATCAAAGCCTCCTGAGGGGATTAAATAAGTAATTATTTTTATCTTGAAATTATAAGCACATACTTAGTACTTTATAAACCTTTTTACATGCTTGTTTCATCATGTTTACAGTGTTGGCGACAAGATTCTGTTATTAACAGTTGCTAAGGTCTGAGTCAGTTACCAATCCGCTGAGTTAAATTAACTGATGCTTTATTAGCCAAAGTAGCCCTATGTCGAAGTTGCTGGGGCAAAAGTGAGAGCTAGGGCAAGTTTATTGGCGTCAATGTCATGGTAAAAAACAGTCAGAGCAACTAAGTTTTAGCTAGGCTGCTAAGTTATTCTTATACTGATTGGTATTAGCAAGCTTGTTAGTTTCAATCATTAACCAATAGTGTTACAAATGAATTAGCTCTTTTCGTTATTTATCTAACAGCATGACAAAGAAGCTGTAATTAGTTTAGATAACCAAAGTTAAAACTTAATTGTTAACGTTAGACACATACAGTACGCACAGGCCAACGAAATGTTGTTGACCATAATAAAAAACAGTGCCCGATGCGGCATCCGTTACAGCGAACAGGTAGGTAATTTATGACAGCAATTTCTCACGTTTATAACTATACAGTCCGATGCCCTCATATTAAGGACCCGTCTCACCCAACAAGCTGGCTAAACCACATTGAAATTAACCGTTCATGTGAAATCGCTCTAGACAGAATTACTAAGTGGCACGGTCATTCAGGTACTCGACTGTTTGAACATGAAGGTTGTGTTGTCAGAGAAGCGGAACAAGAGCAAGCTTACTTTTCGATGAAGAATGACCGCCTAAGAGATGACATTCATGTACTGGTAACCTTCAAAGTCTTTATGGACAACAAAACCAAAGACACCTCAGTACAAGAGATCATGGAACATATCATCGATGACTATAAGTCACGCTTAAGCAAACTTTAGTCATTAGCAGGCATGTTCTACTTTAGGGCATGCCGCTAACTTCTCTGACACAAACTACTATCCAGTTCACACTTCTAGACATTCATCCCGCCCCAAGTTCACAGTTTCTGATCCGGAATATCATCAAAATCCAGCTGAAAAACCTGATAACACTAAAGTAAACTACTTACTAATCAATAAATTAAAAACAATAACCTTACTTTCACCTGCAACTCGACTAGATAAAGAGCAAATTGCTGCTTTCATAACTCACTGCTACAATAGCCTTATATTTTGTGTTGTTACTTTTTTATTTTAAGGATAATTTAAGGTAAAATTAAAATAACTAAAACAATAAGTTACAACCACCACCCGTTCCAAGAATTGTTTTTTGATTATCACTATATTTATTTAAGGATTGTAAACCTATGCATGAAATGGCAAATATTGTCATCGTCGGTGGTGGCGCTGGTGGGATGGAGATCGCCACAAAACTAGGGCATAAACTCGGCCGTAAAGGCAAAGCAAGAGTGACGCTAATAGATTGTGCTGAAAGCCACGTTTGGAAGCCTTTACTGCACGAAGTAGCAACTGGCGCACTTGATATCGGCATTGATGCGATAAGCTACCGCGGTCATGCCGCTGCCCATGGTTACCATTTCCAACAAGGCGCGATGACAGATATCGATAGAGGCACTAAACAGGTCATTTTAGCTCCCATCACTGATGACAATGGTGAAGAACTGCTGCCAGCACGTCGTATTGATTACGATTACCTAGTCATAGCGATTGGTAGTATTGCCAATGACTTTAATATTGATGGTGTACGTGACAACTGCGTCTTTTTGGACAGCACAGAACAAGCAATGGAGATCCGCACCATTTTGCTCAATAAGTTCATGCGCTATGCCAGCCATCACCAACTGGATGAAAAAATTAAGATTGCGGTTGTTGGCGCTGGTGCAACCGGCGTTGAAATGTCAGCAGAGATGCACCACGCGGTCGATCAGCTGCGAGGCTTTGGCTACAAGATTGA
The DNA here is from genome assembly GCF_041468565.1 of Shewanella sp. 10N.286.54.B9. Classification (NCBI taxonomy): domain Bacteria; kingdom Pseudomonadati; phylum Pseudomonadota; class Gammaproteobacteria; order Alteromonadales; family Shewanellaceae; genus Shewanella; species Shewanella sp. 10N.286.54.B9. The sequence goes on along the minus strand of NZ_JBFRIY010000002.1, from coordinate 21,363 downwards.
TAGTACTCTGCTTGAGATCACGCTAATCGAGGCAGACAAACGTATTCTGCCAAAAGTAGAAAAAGCTGAGATATCAGAATCTGTCGCTAAAGAGTTAACCGCGATAGGCGTTAAAGTGATGACTAATACCCGCATCAATCAAGTCACTACAGAGGGTTTACACACTTCTGAAGATGAGTTCATTCCATCGGATATGGTGATTTGGTCTACGGGTGTTAAAGCACCTGACTTTTTAAAAGAGATTGGTGGGCTAGAGAGTAACCATATCAATCAAGTGATGGTCCAGCAGAACATGCAGACTACTCGCGATGCCGCTATTTTCGCCATTGGTGATTGCGCAGCCTGCCCACAAGAAGATGGCAGCTGGGTGCCACCAAGAGGCCAATCAGCTAGACAGATGGCATTGATGACCGCAGACAACATCATGTTGTTACTTAATGGCAAAACCGCATCAAATAACTACGTCTATAAAGACTTAGGCGCTCTGGTTAACCTATCTAAATTCCACACTGTGGGTAACTTAATGTCATTTATTGGCGGTGGCGTGATGGTAGAGGGCAAGATTGCTCGCTTCGTTTACACCTCACTTTATAGAAGACATTTAATAGAGCTACATGGGCCAGTGAAAGGCACCCTGTTGATGTTTGCTAAAGGCATTAGCCGCATTATCCACCCGCATCTAAAGCTGCACTAATCCGTTGTGAAACACTAGATCAAATTGAAAATTGCTGGCATAGTGCCAGCAATTATTTTTCAAGATGGTATTATACCAATCGTAGTAACTAACGGCTCACCCTAGCTTGTTAAAACACTCGATAACGTTGTTAGACATTAACTACTTATCGAAAATTACCGCCTAGTTCTCAAGCGTTTTTTCTGCGCTATCTCTGAACTCTTACTTACTGTGATTGGTATTAAGCTATGAAACGATCAACGCTTGCAATGACGATTATTGCAATTAGCATGCTCAGCGCCTGCGCAGAACTCAAAGACGCAGGTAATCAAATCGGTGCAACCACCAAAGAAGTCACCACCGAGATAGGTCACGCTAGCCGTGATGCCACTCGCGCCATTGGCCACGCCTCCCGCGATGCAGTTAACTCAGTAAAAAATGACCTTAGCGAAGACGATACCCTTTAAGTATTCGTCAATTTAGGCCGCATTAGCCCGCATCCCATGTGGCACGGGCAGCCCTTGCTCATTAACATGCACAAACACCATTTTGTCGATACTGACAATCGGTGCATGGGTGAGTTTATTACGCACTTTGCAAGATACAGTGATTGAGCTTGAGCCGTAACTTAATAAAGATAAACCGAACTCGATCACATCCCCCTGCCGTGCAGGCATCATAAAGTTCACTTCAGAAATCAGTTTAGTCACATGACTTTGGCTCTGCATTTGGCAACCCGCAAAAATAGCAGCCTCTTCATCAATCCAACTTAGTAGCTGACCACCAAATAATGAATTGGCAGGATTAAGGTGTTCTGGTTTTATAAATCGTCGACTGTAAAATTTCATTTCGTGATACCTCTGCAACTGTAACGTTAAATACCTATAAAGTAGTAGCAAATAGCACGCCAAATATTTAAACCTTTAATTTCAATAGTTAAGAGGAAGATACAAACCACTTAGTTGTCAATTTTGCACACTGCTGATGCAGCGATGCACCAAAATAGATGAAAAGTACATGACTACACTTCATTTAATAAGCAACATAATTGACACAAAAGCATCTCCATAACGTCATACTTTTCACTGACAATCACTGCGCCACAAACAAACCTCCTATAAATTATACAAATTGACGGTGATGATAGTGATTAATATCAAAAAGATAGCAGTTATAGCTTCTTGCAGCCTGGTAACAATCGCAGCCAATGCGGCTGTACTGCCTAGCAACCAAACTGACAGCCAATGGTTTAAAGACAGCGCTAAGTTAGTTAGCGATAAAACCCAACAAACAACGCCCAAGAAAGCCAAGAATGTGATTTTATTTGTCGGTGACGGCATGGGGGTTTCAACCTTAACCGCTGCGCGCATTTTTGAAGGACAACAGCAAACAGGCAATCAAGGTGGCGAAGAAAACTTTTTAAGTTTTGAGCAGTTTCCAAAAACAGCATTGGTTAAAACCTATAACACTAATCAACAAACTCCTGACTCTGCTGGCACCATGACAGCAATGGTCACAGGCATTAAATCTAAAGCGGGCGTGCTATCAGTATCTGACAGCAGCCTGCGTGCTAACTGCCTATCTTCTAAAGGCAATGAGCTGATTACTCTAGTTGATTTGGCCAATGCCAAAGGTCTTTCAACGGGGGTTGTCAGTACCGCTCGCATCACCCACGCAACGCCAGCAGCAGCCTATGCAACGTCTCCTGAGCGTAATTGGGAAGCCGACTCTAACCTGCCAGCAGAAGCTATCGCCAACGAGTGTAAAGACATCGCCTATCAACTAGTAATGCGTGATGAAGCGGATGCTTTAAGTGTGGCACTGGGCGGCGGTCGTCGTAACTTCATTCCAAACGATGTCACCGATGGCGAAAACAAAAGTGGTCGCCGCAGCGATGGTGTCGATTTAACCGCCGCTTGGACCGACAACTTAAGTAACTCAGCGTACGTTTGGGATAAAGCTGGATTTGATGCCATTGACGTTGATAGCACTGATCATTTGTTAGGCTTATTCAACTCCTCTCATATGGAATATGAGGCTGACAGAGCTGATGACACCGCCGGTGAACCCTCTCTGACTGAGATGACCAGCAAATCAATTGAGCTGCTCAATAAGAACGAAGATGGCTATCTGCTTATCGTTGAGTCAGGTCGAATCGATCATGCTCACCATTCAGGTAATGCTTATCGCGCCATGATGGACACCGTTGAACTGTCGAATGCAGTAAAAGCGGCTATTGAAGCAACGGATCCACAAGAAACCCTTATTATGGTTACTGCCGATCATAGCCATGTATTTACTATCGCAGGCTACCCTAAGCGCGGTAATCCAATACTTGGTTTAGTCCACAATGTTGGTGGCGACTTGGCTATTGCTCAAGATGGCAAACCATACACTACTGTGGGTTACACCAATGGGCCTGGCGCAGTAGTTGGCGTGCGTGATGACTTAAGCTCAGTTGATACCAAAGACAAAGACTTCATGCAGCAATCATTAGTACCTATGAGCAGTGAAACCCATGCTGGTGAAGATATCACCCTGCATGCAACCGGTCCGGGTTCCGATCTTATTCAAGGCGTTATTGAGCAGAACGTTATTTTCCACATCATCAACCAAGCACAAGCGCTAGGCGGTACTAAGTATTAATACCTAATAGGTCATTAATCAATATCCGCTGACTCATTAACTATGTCAGCAATAGTACCCAACAATTGGAGTTAAAAATGAACAAGAAATTACTCGTACTTTCGATTGCAGCAATGCTTGGTTTAGCAGCGTGTGGCAGTGATGGTGATAACGGTGCCGACGGCAATAACGGCAATGATGGCAGCAATGGTGGAAATGGTAGCAACGGTCAAGACTGGACCGCGGTTAATCAGTGGTTTATCGACGGCCAAGCTAAAGTAGCAAAAGCCGATGGCTTAACCGTTGATAATCAAGCTGGTGCAGCTAAAAATATTATCTTATTTGTCGGTGATGGCATGGGTGTATCAACCGTCACTGCAGCGCGTATTTTAGAAGGACAAATGAACGGGCAGACCGGTGAAGAAAATTCACTATCGTTTGAAACCCTGCCTTACTTAGGCCTAGCTAAAACCTATAACGTCGATGGTCAAACCCCCGATTCAGCGGGCACCATGACGGCAATGGTTACCGGAGTAAAAACCGATGTTGGCGTGCTTTCGCAAGCGGAAGGTGTCAACCGCGGTAACTGTGCTTCAACTACAGGGCAAAACCTAGTCACCTCGCTAGAGCTGGCAGCGATGGCAGGATTATCAACGGGTGTGGTCTCTACAGCGCGCATCACTCATGCAACCCCTGCAGCAACTTATGCCCACGCTCCTGAGCGTAACTGGGAGAGCGATGCAGATCTGCCCGCAGAGGCGGTAACAAATGGCTGTAAAGATATCGCATCACAACTGCTCGATTTTGACTTTGGTAACGGACTTAATGTGGTAATGGGTGGAGGTCGCCGCGCGTTTATTCCAAACACAATGACAGATCCCGAAGGAAAATCAGGTAAACGCCTCGATAACCGCAACCTAACTGATGAATGGCTAGCAAAGTACAACAATGCGGCTTATGTTACTGACAGAGATAGCTTCCTAACACTTGACCCAAGCAGCACAGATCATGCATTAGGTTTGTTTAACTCGTCGCATATGGAGTATGACTTCGATCGCACCACAAATGGCGTTAGCGGCGAACCATCACTTGCTGAAATGACCGCTAAATCAATTGATATTTTGCAAAAGAATGACAAAGGGTTTGTACTTATCATTGAAGCGGGTCGTATAGACCACGCCCACCATGCGGGTAATGCAGCCCGTGCGTTACATGACACAATCGCGCTGTCTGAAGCAGTGCGTATTGCGATGGAGAAAACCTCAGAGGAAGATACCTTACTGATGGTCACCGCGGATCACAGTCACGTATTCACCATTGCAGGCTACCCCACTCGTGGCAACCCTATCTTGGGCCTAGTAAAAGGCAATGGTTCAGATGGTCAACCTGCCATCACTAATGCTACAGACTCTAATGGTTTGCCATACACCACTGTTGGCTACGCTAACGGCTTAGGTTATGCGAGCCTAGCAACAGGTGGCGATGAGCGATACGGCTATGCGGCTGCACCTGGTCGCTTCGATTTGAACTATGTAGACACCCAACATGCCGGTTTCCATCAAGAGGCACTTGTGCCACTAGGCAGCGAAACTCATGCAGGTGAAGATGTTGGCATATTCGCCAGTGGTCCGGGCTCACACCTTGTTCAAGGCACCGTTGAGCAAAACCACATCTTCCATGTAATGAACCACGCCGCAAGCTTAGTAGAAAAAGCCGAAGCGATGCAGCCGTAACTAAGCGCTTTAACAGAGTTGATGTTGCAAGCCACTGAGCTGAGTCAGTAGTCAGTGGCTTATTCACATCTAAGCATGAGTACTAGAGATTCTAGACTCGACTAAAACACAAGAATTAGCCCCTTTAAGGAGTGAGCATGCAGTACCCATTACTCTCTAAACCATTATCGACGCGTACAGCACTGTTACTAGCTGGTGGTTTAATCAGTCAGCTTTTCAGCTCAGCAGCTTATGCTACCCAATGCTCGTTAATCGAAGAGACAATAGATGCATCGCATCTCAGTGCGCGCTATGGCGTTAGTAACAGCCATGGCGACAGCCGTGAAGTAACCTTGATACGTAATAAGCAACAGGTTATCTATCAGCACAACCCACAAAGCTTTGAGTTGTGGGATAGTCGCGGAGAATATGTTCGCTATTTTCCTATTGAGCATCGCTCTGTGAGTTACCGAAAAGGCGATCTGCTCTCGCTTAATATGCACTTCAATTTCGAGCAGTTAAACCACCTTATCTCTCCAACAACGATTAAAGGCTTACAGCAACTAGCGCTGCGCAACAAAGACATGGCAGATACCTGTATCACGCAGCAATACAGTGGAGAGCAATCAGGTCACAAACTGACAGTCAGCTGGATAGAGAAACTAGGCCTACCACAGTCATTTGTGGTTAGCGATGCTAGCGGCAGCATGCAGTATCAACTGCTTGAGGTAACCTCTTTTTCAAACAATGAATTTGGCGCGTTGATCTCAGGCTATCAAGATATTGATTTTGCTGATGTCGGTGACAATGAGTCTGACCCTTTTATCGCTAAAATGATCCACCAGGGTTTTATCCAGCATGGTAGTAGCGGGTTTTACGACAGCCAAGGTAACAAACTTGCTGGTGGGGAAACTGGCCATAAGCATTGATGGATTGAAGCAACGCGCTAAACTAATGGATAAACAGATTCAAGGACGAGACAAGCGATGAATAAAAGCCCCTAACGATTAACGTTAAGGGCTCTTTAATTGTGCAAGAAACAGGGAGCAACTAGCGCTGTAAAATCACTTTAAGTTCGCGGATAAAGCTATCGATATCTGCACGAGATATATCGGCATGAGTAACTAAACGTAACGTTTGTCCAGCACTAATGAGCATGCCCTTCTGCTTAAGCTCGTTAGCGACAGCAGTAATATCCATCTCACCAACAACGGTGGCAAACACCATATTGGTCTGCACTAATGACATATCGACATCAAATGAGCTAATAGTAGACAACTGCGACGCTAAGTAGCTCGCGTTATCATGATCTTCTGCTAATCGTTCAACTTGTTCGGTCAACGCTAGCTGTGCCGCAGCCGCAAGTATTCCCGCTTGACGCATACCACCACCTAGTACTTTTCGCCAGCGGCGGGCTTTTTTGATCAAGCGCTCATCGGCTAACAATATTGAGCCAACAGGTGCACATAGACCCTTTGATAAACAGATAGAGACAGAATCGAAATATTGGGTAATATCGGTAATGGGCAGGTTTTGCGCAACCGCAGCATTTGCAACTCGGGCACCATCGAGATGGATTTTTAGTCCCTTCTCAAACGCCAAACTCTGCGCTTGAGCTAAATAGCTTTGTGGCACAACTTTGCCGCCAATGGTATTTTCCAAACTCAATAACCGAGTACGAGCAAAATGGATGTCATCAGGCTTAATAGCAGCTTCAATATCAGTGAGCAAAATACTGCCATCAGCTTGGTTAGTTAATGGTTGCGGCTGAATGCTACCCAATACAGCTGCGCCACCACCTTCAAATTTATAGTTGTGCGCTTGTTGGCCACACAGGTATTCGTCACCACGTTCGCAATGACCCATTAAGGCTAATAAATTGGCTTGAGTGCCTGATGAAGTAAATAATGCACCATCAAAACCAAACATTTCTGCAGCCATATCTTCAAGGTAATTGACGCTTGGATCGTCACCATATACATCATCTCCGACCTCGGCAACGCCAATAGCCGCACGCATTGCTGCGGTAGGTTTAGTGACGGTATCACTGCGAAAATCTATCATTAGTTACCTCATTATCGATATTGTTTTCATACTTAATGGCCAATACTACTGTGCCTATGACGTCAGTACCAGCATCAAATCAGTAGAGAGTTCAACAAATAAACAGTGCTAACACTTTGACAACTTAATCGTCTTGAGCTCAAAAGCCCCAAAATACCTAACAAATTACCATAACCGAACATCATTAATATCAATCAACAAGTAAAACCAAGGCTAGCATTTATCACATCCCCCATATTGGCTAGCAACAACAACGACCAACAGAAAATTTAGCATTAGTTTTAATAATGCTAAAAATAAATTTAATCACTATCTTTCCTAGCCAAACAGGGGCAAAATTCGCTTCCTTTTATTTGGCTAGTGCATCTTATGTTAGAAGTTAAAGTAATTAGTGCTTTGTGGCTCATCGGTATCTTAGCGGAAGCAATGACTGGCGCCCTAGCCGCTGGTAAAAAACAGATGGACCTTTTTGGGGTGGTCATTATTGGTTGTGTCACGGCTATTGGCGGCGGTACTTTGCGCGATATGCTCCTAGGTAACTACCCAATTATATGGATTGAGAATGCTCATTACCTAATCGCTGTTGCGGCTGCCTCACTATTAACCGTGATGTTCGCACCTTTGATGCGTTACCTATCAAGGTTGTTTCTAGCAATAGATGCTGTTGGACTGGCAGTATTTTCAATCGTTGGTGCACAAAAAACGCTAATGTTAGGTTATAGCGCTGAAATTGCGATTGTAATGGGTGTGGTAACGGGTGTTTTTGGCGGCGTAATTCGAGATATCTTGTGTAACCAAGTACCGCTTATCTTTAAGAAAGAGCTGTATGCGTTGGTCGCATTACTGACAGCAACTTTGTATGTTGCCATGAAACTTAATGGGATCGCAGAGTGGTTAAGCCTAACGACAGCTGTATTGTTTGGCTTTAGCTTTAGAATGCTAGCGATTCGTTACCATTGGTCAATGCCAAAATTTGACTATCAATATCAGTCAGACAGCTCTCACTAGTCAATAAACGGGCATAAAAATAACGATGAAAGATCAACAACCCTAGCCATTCCGCCACAAAAAAGGTCAGCAATTGCTGACCTTTTTTAATACAAAACGCAATTAACTTGCAGGTGTCTCTTTCACATACAGATCCATCTGTGGGTATGGAATACCAATTCCCGCTTCATCAAGTGCCACTTTGATCTGCTCAAGGATTTCAAAATGAGCTGGCCAGTAGTCACTACCTTTAACCCATGGACGAACGACGAAGTTTACCGATGAATCAGCAAGTTCAGCAACCGCTACAGTATAAGCAGGATCCTTAAGCACATATTGGCTGTTATCTAATATAGTGGTCAGTACCTTCTTGGTTTCAGCAAGGTTAGCGTCATACGACACACCAATCACCAAATCTAAACGGCGAGTTTCCATTGCCGAATAGTTAATAATAGTGCCATCCATCATTGCCGAGTTTGGTGCAATGATAACTTTATTATCTGGGGTAAGTAATTTCGTTGAGAAGATAGTAATCTCGCTTACTGTGCCCGCAATGCCAGCGGCCTCAACATAGTCACCGACTCTGCAAGGGCGGAATAACACCATCAATACACCTGCTGCAAAGTTAGAGAGCGAACCTTGTAGCGCTAAACCAACCGCTAAACCCGCGGCACCAATTACTGCGACCAGAGACGCAGTTTGCACACCAATCTGCCCTAACGTGGCAACAATGGTAAATACTAACACCAACGACCAAGCGATGTTGCTAACAAACGAAGTCACAGTTTCATCAACTTTACGTTTCTTAAGCAGTTTGGTGGTTAGCTTTTTGGCGACTCCGGCTAAAAACTTACCAATCACAAAAATAATTACGGCAAATAATATTTTCATGCCATAGGTGACTATTAGTTCTGGTGCTTGATCCATCAGACCTTGCAAGTTATCCATGTATATACTCCCTTAACTTATGATTTATAATTAAAAACAGCTAAAAAATAACTAAAAACTCTACTCTTCGATTTAGTGCGCGACCATTATCGGTGTGGTTATTTGCAATAGGCGCTTGGCTGCCAACGCCCTCTACATCAAAACGTGCAGGCTTAAAATCAAACTCATCAATTAAAGCTTGTTTAACGCTTTTTGCTCGCAATAATGACAGCTTTTGGTTAAAGACTTCACCACCAACAGAGTCCGTATGACCAATTAGCAATAATCGAGCAGGAACTTGAGCTAACCATAGCGACACACGTTCAAGCACCGCTCTTTGGCTCAGTAACAACTCTGATTTTGCAAACTCGAATTTAACAATATTAGATGACAATTTCGTACAACTGGCAGGGTAAAAACCACCCGAGACCGTTTTAAGGCAAAGCTCAGTGGCGAACTCCAATCGAGCGCAACCACTAGCATCCACTCTTTGCCCCACTAGAGACTGAGCGCAGGCATCCTTTTTATCTGGGACCCCATCAGCATCACTATCTTGCCAATCTCGGCCATAAGCACAACCCGTCGCCAAGGTATAAACCCAAAGAGCCAATATTAACCATCGCATACCGATAACCTATTGTTATAGTCAAACAGCTCTTACGCACTGAGACATGTTTGCTATGTTAACTAACAAAAAACAAAAAGGCAGTTAAATAATTAACTTAAGTATTACAATGATAGCCATGTTTTGTGATTTATCCCAGTGTAAGAGCTTTTTCCACTCTAAGATTTAAAACAATAAAACCATCGGTAAACACAGCAGTTCCTTGGAATGGCTTTGCGTTTATAAGGTCTAGAACCGCAGTTTTAGAGGGGACCACTCGTTGATAAATATGCTATCAACAGCAGAGTTTAAGGTAGGAAGGCCGCTATAAAAGGACTTTGTTGGCACGACTATACATTTGTACATTCATGCCAAGACAATACTTAACAGGCCAATCAAGACGGGTTATTTTTGTTGTTTGAATTTAGTGATAAGGCGATCGAGCTGATTAGCAAAGGCTTGACGCTCGCTTTGACTCATCGCTGCCGGACCTCCAGTCTGTACGCCGCTAGCGCGCATGGTATCCATAAAGTCGCGCATGTTTAAAATCGATTTAATATTTTGCTCAGTGTACAACTCACCTCGCGGGTTTAGCGCTAAGCCACCTTTTTCTATCACTTCAGCCGCCAACGGTATATCTGCGGTAATCACCAAATCACCAGCAGTAAGTCGCTTAACAATTTCATCATCGGCGACATCGAAACCTGATGAAACAGTCACCATTTTTATAAATCTTGAAGGTGGGATCCTAACGCTATGATTGGCGATCAGTGTGGTTTCGATTTCGGCTCTATCTGCGGCGCGAAATAACGTTTCTTTAGTAACACCAGGACAAGCATCAGCATCAACCCAAACTTTCATAACATTCCTTTAATTAACACGCCGCAGTGGACGAAAAATGCGGCACCTATCAATAAGGCCATGGCTCTACCGCCAATGCAGCACAAAATACTAAGCCGCTATTATAACGCTAAATGAGCAAGTACCCAAAGTGGGCATTATCGTTCAAGAAGCTAATTAATACATGCCATCATGAGTCTATTTTGCTATGTTAATCAGCAATTAAACCACTCTGAGAACTGAAGAATGTTTTCACCTGCAAGTTTTGATTTCCTAAATGAACTGTCAGTTAACAATGATCGTGAATGGTTTAAAGCGAACCAGCCCCGTTATGAGCAGCAAGTAAGAACGCCAGCATTACAGTTTATTGAAGCGATGCAACCATCGGTATTAGCGCTTTCGCCCAGATTGACTGCTGTGCCTAAAAAGGTCGGCGGCAGTATGATGCGCCCCCAACGAGACAGCCGCTTTAGCAAAGATAAAACACCTTATAAAACCAATGTAGGCATCCAATTTCGTCACTTTCAAGGTAAAGATGTGCATGCACCGGGTCTTTATCTGCATATCGCCAACGACGGCTGCTTCCTTGGCGCAGGTATTTGGCATCCAGAATCTAAAGCATTAAATGCAATACGCAGTTGTATCGATGAAAACCCTAATGGTTATAAAAAGGCGTTGAAAGCCTTAACCCAGGCAGGCTTTAACATGGATGGCAGTCAGCTTATAAGGCCGCCAAAGGGCTACGATAAGACTCACCCAATGCTCGATGAGCTTAAGCGCAAAGATTTTATAGCAATTAAACCTATCTCAATGGAGCAGATCTGTGGGGCAGATTTCACTGAATTTTGTTCAAGAGAATTTGAGCATTGTCAGCAACTCATGCGTTATTTGTGCTTTGCATTAGATTTAGATTATTAGCGAATACTCAAAACTTACTATCAAATTATTTAGAGCGAATTTAAACACCAAAAGGATGTAACCATGTTTAAAGATCGAAAAAACGCCCCAGCCGCAACTATAGCGATGGTACTGTTTGCAGCTTTACTTGGTGGCTGCTCTAACCCTAACACTCCAGCAGGGCAAGAGGGTTACATATTTGAAAAGCCGCGAATTTTTGGTGAAGGTGGATATAGAGGCTCATTAATAGGGCCTTCTAATTATGGGGTTTCCTTGTGGCGTAATCAGGTCATCAACATCGATATGCGCCCTAACACCTATACAGAAAGCTTTAAGATCCTCGCCAATGACGATTTAAACATTAGTTTTGATTTTCATGCGGTGATTGGGATCCGCGCCAATACAGTTAAAGATGTAGTAGAAGATTTTGGCGCTGAAAACTGGTATCCCAGATTTGTACGAGAAACATTTAGAACTTATGTACGTGACGAGGTGCAGAAATACGATAGTCGAGCCTTGAAAGAAAACCGTTCACGCATTGCCGATTCTGTTGCTAGCCAACTCACCACATATCTTGAACAAACACCTTTTGAGATCACCAACATTGTTGTTGGTAACATTAACTATCCTGCAATTGTTGCCACAGCAGTAGAGAAAAAACTCGCGGCGCAGCAACTATTGTCAGAGAAAGCAACGCAAAAAGAGATCGCTCAAAAAGATGCCGAGATAAGGATTGAAGAAGCCAAAGGGATAGCTGAAGCCCAGAAAATTATTAATACCACTCTAACGGCTAACTACCTGCAACATGAAGCGATAAATGCTCAAAGGCATATGGCAGACTCGCCCAACCATACCACCGTATATATTCCTGTCGGGACTAATGGTATTCCGCTCATTAAGCAAAGCAACTAGTGGAATAACAAAGTTAATGACACTAAATGTTGATCTTGCATATTTAAATCGATAAACAAATAAGCGCCCTATGTTGATAGAGGCGCTTAAGCTTAGACTCTGCTACAATTGCGCCACTTTTTCTATGAGCCCATTGAGGCTTCTGTGTCAGGCACATCTACATGGTCGAATCATCCACATCTTCAGCTAATGCATTTCAAGCACAGAGCAGTGCTCAAAAACGCGCATTGAGCTACAGCAATACAATTCATCAGCTATTTAATAGTGTCTTTGAACAAAAAATGCCTGCAGATCGCATTGTCGGTGAGTACTTTCGCGCCAATAAGAAACACGGCTCTAAAGACCGGCGGGTGATCAGAGAAAGCTTATTTGCGCTATTTCGCTGGTGGGGTTGGCTTAAAAATGTGCATACCAGCACCGAGCAAGATGAAAGTTGGTTTGCCGTACTTAGCATTGTTGCTGAGTTAGAACAGCACAGCTGGAGTCAATTTAGTGATGCTTGGCGAGAGTTCGCTAACCAATCTAACCAGTACAGTATTGTTAACAGCACAAGAACCATGCCGACGGTGGTGGAGAAATGCCAATATGTGCAGCAATCATTTGCTGATATAGTGTTTAGCCCGCGGGATTTACTACCACAGTGGTTTTGGGACGTAACAGACATTAAGTCAAGCGATGAACTGGCACTGATTGAAGCGATGAGCTCACGTCCGCCAATTTGGGGGCGCGCACAAAAATGCACTGCCGAGCAACTGTGTACGCAATTGCAAAGCGAAAATATCGACGCTTCAAGTAGCGATTTTTTTAGTGATACAGTCAATCTCGGGCATAAAAGCATTAACCTAAATGGAATAAAAGCTTATCTAAATGGGCAGCTTGAGATCCAAGATTTGGGCTCACAAGTGATTGGACAGATCTGTGCACCACAATCAGATGATAATTGGTGGGACACCTGTAGTGGCGCTGGCGGTAAATCGCTACAACTACGTTCACTTATGCTTACTCAAAAGCCTAAAGGCCTAGGCTCAATCACGGCTTCTGATATTCGAAAAAAACCATTAGAAGAGCTTTTAAAGCGAGCAAAGCGTGCAGGCTTTAATGGCATATCAACCTCACCTTGGAAAGATGAATCGCTACCTGTAGCAGCAGAAAGCTTTGATGGTGTGCTTGTTGATGCACCTTGTAGTTGCACTGGAACGTGGCGACGCAATCCAGATATGCGCTGGCTCGATGATGTTGCCGTGGTAAACGATAAACAAGCATTGCAGCTCGATATTCTGAGCCGCAGCGCCAAGGCCGTTAAACGTGATGGTCAATTGGTATATGCCACCTGTTCGCTCTCCCCGGTCGAAAACGAACAAGTTGTAAAGCAGTTCCTTAACAGCCACCCTCAGTTTGCTATCCAACAGCTTAGCCACCCCTTTACTGGACAAGCTGCAACTATGCTAACCGTTTGGCCGCAAAATGCTGATACTGACGGCATGTTTGTCGCAAAGATGCGTCGAGTCAGTTAAGCCAAAGCACAACAGGTCACACTCAAAAAAGCCATGCTATACATGGCTTTTTTATTTCATCAACCAAAAGCCTACGCTTTGTCATAGCGGTGTCATATTCACTTTTTAATATCTAGCATGTTAATACACCTGCAATCGTAAACGTTAGGGTTAAGTCGATGAGAAACACATATGAGTTTGACCAGCAAGCGGAGTGGCACAATGACTTCGATGATAGCTTTAGTAATGACAGTAAAAGTAAACGCTTACAACAGCGTAAAAAAGAGCAACGTAATAACAGTAAGCGTTCGCCAATAGAAGCCTTTTCCGAAGAGCACTTCATCAGCGAAAGTAGGCGCCGTTAAAGGCGAATTTGAGGCTGAACTTATTCAGCCTCAAACAACTCATTACATATCCATATCGAGTGTACTACTCAAACGCTTAGAATATAGCTGGCGCCGCTTGATACTCTTGTTGGCATACAAGTTCTGATCTGCATTACGCAACCATTCATGATTGTTAACCACTTCAGTATTCAGGCAGCGGCCAACATGTAAGCTCGCATCATTAAAGCCTTCAGCATTAAAATGCGATTCAATTTTACCGGTAGCTTGATCAAGTTCTGCAATATTTTCTTTATCAATAAACAACACAAAGTCATTTACCCCGACTCTATAGATATGTTCTTGACTGCGGCTCTCGATACGCTGCTCCAATTGGCTAGCGACAAAACGGATGAGTTTATCCCCTTCTCCTAACCCCAACCTTTTATTCACCAATGACAGACCTTCAATAGTAATAAGCACTAGATAACACTCTGCATTCGCTGAGGGACCAATGGGTTGCTCTTGACGCATAAATTCATCAAAAGCAAAACGGTTTGCAGTACCAGTAAGCTCATCGATTCTCGCATTTTTCCAAGCGACATCTAACGTTTCGATATAACGCTCTTTCTCATCAGACAACATACGAATTTTATGAGCCAATGCTAGCGATAATAGCAGCGCATCAGCCGTGCCACCGACAAGAGTCGCTAACTCAGCGTTATCAAAAAAGTCGGGCGTAACCCCCATATTTCCTGGCAAAATAAGGACTGCAGGCAGCAATAAACAGGTGAATGCGAAAATAAAATAACGGGCAGGATAAAAGCCTTTTAGCAAACAAACATTGCCACAAGTGATCGCTAAAGCAATCCATAACATAATCAATATTGAAGCAATAATTGCAGTGTAAGAAATTAAATAAATACTCGTCGGCAAGGCGATGATACACGCCCACATCAGATATTTACTAAGCTGCCATAACTTTGGAGAAAGCTCTGGTAATTGTAAAAAGTGCTTATAGAAAAGAATGTTAAAGATTGGCAAACCAATAAAAAACAGATGGTGTAACTGTAAAGCATGCAATTCAAAAAGGTGCGCAGGAATATGGAAGGTTAACGCCCAACCTGTGAAATAAGTTAAAACATAAAAGCCGTAATATAAAAATGCTTTATCTCTAATTGATGCATAAATAAGTAAGTTATAAAAAGCGATTGAAGCAAGCGCCCCTAAACAGAGCACTATAAACATCGCACTTAAATCTGACTTAAGTCTATGCTGCTGATAAGGCTCAAGTTGCAGTTTAGGTTGTGATGAATAGTAGCGGCTACTAATTCGACTCACCAGCCAATAGTTAGTCTCATTTTTTAACTCGACCTTACGCGCATAATCAAATAGAAATTCATAAGGAGCATAATAGCCGCTGTGAAAATATTGCTTAGAGCCATCTTCACCAATGATCCAATAGTCAACAGACTCAATAATGGAATTTTTGACATTAACGCTCCATTGCCCTTCGTTTTCTAAAATAACAAAGGCGCTTGCCATCCAGTAATCACCACCGGCCAATGAGACTTTACTCTGTAACGGGTGAGACTTAACCCAGGGCATTATCGTCATAAAATCTTGTGGATTAGCATCCCCTTCGACCGCTTCAAAGAGGTATTTCTGATCGAAAACGGCACTAGCATGCGCACTTTCATTGCCGCCTATAATGGACAACATAAGCAAAAGGAATGTTATTGTTTTTATGTGCATGGAAGATAAATCCGTTTTTAAAAGCCACACTAAATTGAATTCAACACGACGGTAATCACGTTTATGACAATAATTTGACTTAAGTCTACATGAAACAGGCGTTTATCAAAATGTAAAACGTACTTTGGCTTATAACCATGACAAAAGTAATAAAGCTTTTAAGCTAGTAGAGATAGATTAGAGATTAACAGTAGTCATTTAGGTAAAGCGGAATTAAACTAGAGGAATAACAGCTAATAGCCATGATTTAGCTATTAGCTGTTGAAATCAGTTAACACTAGAACGTTGCTCTGCCGCCTAAATAGAAGCCTGAGTCAAATGTAGTATTGGCTGCGTCATCGTACTGAAAACGGATATTTCTATAGCCAACAAAAAGTGCTAATGAAGGATTTAGCTGGTATTGAACCTTGCCGTCGACCTGCCAAGAACCATCAACATCACCAAACGACAATACTGAAGGCGAGTAGTAACCAGAGCCATGCACTGAAACGTTTGAACCTAAGTGCATTGCGTAGCGTCCGCCTATGCCTACCACATTACCATTTTGACTTTTCTTAGACCAAAGCTGAGAAAACTTAGCACCGATCTCAATATGGTGCACTCCAGCATCATGGGCTATATGCATAGCACCTGATAGCATCTGACCACCTTTATCAGAGTAGATATACTCTACAGACGCATTGACATCCTTATTCAAGTCTACCTGTATATCAGTAAGCAAGGTGTCATCATTAAGCCCCAAGGTAAAATCGGTTGCTTGAGCTGAAACACTAGCCAAACTCAATACTGCAGCACCCACTAAAAGTTTTATTTTCATTGTTAATCCGACACATATTTTAATTTGTCAGGAGCATACACAAAACTTATCTTAATTTTTATCTAAACCACCGTACTGAGTTCGCATTTTAATAAAGCTCAACGTAAAACCAGCCAACAGACAACATACTCAACATTAAAGACACACTGTTCTCAATTAAAATTCAAACATGATCTCTCCACTCAAATAATTAAGGTGTTGATTTAGATTAACAACAATCTGCAACATCTTATTTTGTTAAATTTGCCATAACGGTTCAGCAGATATTTATCTCAAACTCCCTTATAGTGCCGCGGGGGTATTGGTCGACAAAGTCAGCATTCATCAACGATTACGGCTTTGGTTTACCCCAGCAAAAGTACTTATAACAACTATAATGAATATCCTGAGTGATATGATTTGGAGCAATGATGAAAAATATAAAACTCACATCTTTGAGTATCGCGATAGCAACCAGCATCATGTTATCTGGCTGTGGTTCTGATTCAGATTCCACCCCAGACCAAGAGTTCGGCACATTCACCCTTGGCGTATCAGATAATCCCGCTGATGCGAATATTGTTAATATCGCCTTTAAGCAAGTGGTATTAAAAAACAGTGAAGGTTCTGTCTCATTCGACGTTTCAGTTGGAGAGGACGGGCTACAACACGTCGACCTATTAAGTGTGCAAGGGCAAAATGTCGAAACACTTGTCAGTGGTCAATCTGTTGCAGTCGGTGAATACCAAATGTGTATCTATATGCAAAATAACGAAATATCAGATACCGATAGCTCTTATGTACTTTCTGGCGCCGCTAAAGATGACAGCGGAGAATATGTAGGTGGCGTTGTTGAAGGACTAGTTACCAACAGTAACGGCTCTTGTGGTGGCGAAGGCGCTGATGAAGACAATACTGGCCGTTTGTTTTTCAATAAAGCATTTACGATAGCCGCTGGTAATAACGCTTTCGTCGCTGAGTTTAACCTATCTAAAGGGCTTCAAGCTCCGCATGGAAATAAGCAATACTGGACGTTAAAACCAACGTCAGTGCAATTGGTTAATAACGCCGAGGTTGGCGCAATTGCAGGGCAAATAAGTCCTGAAACCATGGCAACTTGTGAAGCCAATGCCGGTGGTTCAGAGTTTTCTTCAGCAGTTTACCTCTATCCAAGCGATACGGCACTTGATGATATGGCAGATTTTAGAAGTGGCGCGAATGTACTCACTCAGGTTGCTCCTATTACTTCTGCTAGAGTTAACCCTATTGAAGACGCTGAAGGCACTAACTTAGGTTATGGCTATGAATTTGGTTTTGTGGTTGCTGACACATATAGTCTAGGTTATACCTGCCTAGCGCAAAATGACGACCCAGAGCTGTCTAATGTTAGTGAGCCACAAGATGATACGCTTCCTTTCTTTATCGACTCTGCAGAGCAAGATGTCACGGTCGTTATTGATGAAACAACCACTCGTCATTTCCCAGAGTCATTTGTCCCGAGCGACTCATAGAAAAAGCAAGGCTTTGTAGCCCTGTTACTTAGGTTGCTTAGGTTACTTAGCAAAAAGGTACTTACTCATTTGTGAGTACCTTTTAATTTAATTTTCTCAAAGAAGCTATTTATTTGCTGCAATTCATACCAATATGGGTTGTGCACAACAATATTGCCCGCAAAATCATTTAATAGTATGCTTCTCAAAAAGGAGCGCACTATGCCATCATCAATTTACGATTTTTCAGTTGCAAATATTCAAGGTCAATCTACCGCTTTAAAAGACTACCAAGGAAAAGTGGTTCTTATTGTAAATACAGCGAGTGAGTGTGGCTTTACTCCGCAATACAAAGAACTCGAAGCACTCTATCAGAAATACCAATCTCAAGGCTTAGTCATACTTGGCTTTCCTTGCAACCAGTTTGGTGCTCAAGAAAAAGGCGATAGTGCAGCCATCAGCTCATTTTGCGAACTCAACTTTGGGGTTACTTTTCCACTTTTTGAAAAAATAGAGGTAAACGGCGCAGCAACAACGCCGCTCTACCAATATTTAAAAACTGAAGCAAAAGGCTTACTAGGTTCTGAACGGATCAAGTGGAACTTCACCAAGTTTCTAATTAACAAGCAGGGAAAAGTGGAGAAACGCTTTGCGCCGGCAACGAAACCAATGGCGATAGAGAAAAATATCTTAGAGTTATTGTAATTTTTATAGTTTAAAAACAATGAATTAAAATTAAAGTTAAAAAAAACACAATTAACCGGTCTATTTTTTGAACTTTAACGGATATTGCCTCTCTAATCTCTTGAGCATTGAATATTTACTTCATGTTCATCATTCTCCCTGGGACTTCTAGCGCGGTCCCCTTGATCTCTAAGTAGATCAGTCAGGCAACCCATTGGGTTGCCCTTTTTTTCCCTCAATGACTCTAAAAACGACATAAAGCTAAAGTGAATAGAAAAATCTCTCTTTTAGGGAACTAAAGCGAAATTTGGCACTCTGACTATATGAACCGATTCTTGTTAAGTGAATTTCATCAGTTGGCTTAACCCTTATTCTCTTTGCTCATCACTCAGAGTGTATATAGTTTCATTGTTCATCATCATTCCCTTGGGCACTCCTGTTGAGGTTTG
>NZ_JBFRIY010000002.1:1050-1339 GCF_041468565.1 Shewanella sp. 10N.286.54.B9 | reverse complement strand
TACCGCAGAGCCCCCTCGAGCAAATCTTGGTTTAATGGCAACATTCAATGCATTAATAAACGGATAATCACCAGTAAGTGAGCTAAAAATCAAACCAAATGAAATAAAAACGAAAAAAGTGAGCAATCATTGGAACTAAAGCGAAGTTTGGCACTCTGACTATATGAACCGATTCTCGTTAAGTGAATTTTATTTATTGGCTTAACTCTTATTCTCTTTGCTCATCACTCAGAGTATATATAGTTTCATTGTTCATCATCATTCCCTTAGGCACTCCTGTTGAGGTTTG
>NZ_JBFRIY010000002.1:0-305 GCF_041468565.1 Shewanella sp. 10N.286.54.B9 | reverse complement strand
TTAACCGTTACGCTAGCGCATTAACCGTGTTAACTCTTGAAAACTTATGTTTATGGCAACCTATTTAGGTTGCCATTTTTTTTGGCTTCAATTGCCGCAGAGCTCCCTCGAGTAAACCTTGGTTTAATGGCAACATTCAATGCATTAATAAACGGATAATCACCAGTAAGTGAGCCACAAGACAAGCCAAATGAAATAAAAAATAAAAAATAAAAAAGTGAGCAATCATTGGAACTAAAGCGAAATTTGGCACTCTGACTATATGAACCGATTCTGGTTAAGTGGATTTTATTAATTGGCTTAAC
>NZ_JBFRIY010000001.1:112399-127790 GCF_041468565.1 Shewanella sp. 10N.286.54.B9 | reverse complement strand
TCAGCGACTGAAAATAATATCCTCAATCGATTAAATATCCCCGCAGATAATTGGATTAAAATCGTTGCAGAATTTGGTGAGTTATTCCATGGTCCAGTAGGGACACTACAAGAATTCAGCCGATACTGCGAACACCTCAACAAGCGACGACGGCACTTTTCAAGCAGCTGTCAGTACATGTAAACAGAGTAGACACTCAACCCCACTTTAAACCAACATCAACCCCATATTCCTCAGTTCAAACACCGAGTTAATCAATCGCGGCCTTAAACCCATCAATATCAGCAAACTCCCCCATTTCCTTGAACTGTCTGGTCATTCTTTGTTGAAAATAATTCAATTACGCCTTGGGTAGTCGGCAATTGTTGATATCGCTTTTCCAACTGGGTATGTTATTGATTAATAATGGCTGGCTTTGTTTTTTTGTTGCACTAACGCATTTCGGTCCAGTAATTAGCTTTTCCTTTGGTCAGATATCTCGTGACTAACAAACCATGCTTGATTCACCAAATACACCCATCCCCCATTGGAGTTGCCGAAGTACGTTGAAGAAATAGCCGTAGTGCCCACAAGGACGTGGGCATAGCTTTCGCGGGACAGGATGTCCCATCGGAAGCGTTAGGCTATTTCGAATAAGTATGAGGAAGACAACTTCGTTCGGGGCGCTGAGGGATTGTTAAGGGGCGCAAGCGCTTTGCCCCTTGGCTCGGGTGTGGGCGAAGCGCCACGACCTTGGCCAAGCGAAGCTTGACATGTGGCATAGCCACGACTTTAGTTGTTAGACGCAGTTTAACTCTGGATAAAGAGGCCGGAACTAATTCGAGAAACAGGCATACTTTGTCTAATCAAAAACTCATGAGCTAGAGCAGATTTTCTAGCTCATTACTGTCCAAAAACGAGTTAACGACTACCATGGGCTTGCTAGGTATTCATCTGGGGTGAGCTGTGCAAGCTGCTAAATCATGGATGATTTAGCAGCGCCTATAGGGATATATTTACGGCTTTTTTGCAAAAGCATATGCATATGCATTTATTGCCATGTATTATTTAAGCCTGGCACTGATCTTTAGACCCTTTGAATTAACCCATCCGCTTTTAAACATTGGTAGGTTTATTAGGCTGCGCTTTCTTTTCATAAAAAGAAAAGTCGTGGCGGCTTCGTCGATTATTGTTATAAACGAACCAAAGGGGGAAACGTTCGTCTCACTTTTAGATATTGGTATGCATTCCCCTAACGAAAGACAGTGATTACTCATTTACAACAACCACTTAGTGATGATAGGTTTGCGTCATAGTAATAGTTAGCAGTATTTATAACTGCGACTCATAACCCTCAAAAATAGTAAATGATCTAACCTCTAGGGATATAAAATGGAAGTAAAAGTATTTAACCGGACTGAAACCAGCGATAAGATCATCAGTGGTTCTGTTTATAATCTTGTTATCGGCTTAACGCTAATTTGGGGCTTTGCCGTAAATTGGTTAATGGTTGCCAATATTCCAGTTGAATCGATAAGTAGTATTAACCCGATAATTTTCTTTATTGGTTATTTTGCATCATGCTTTTTCGGTATCTATCTGTTCAGTAAATCCGATAACCCGATTGTTAGTTTCATCGGTTACAATTTTGTGGTGGTGCCTTTTGGGTTAATCATTAACTTGGTAGTAAGCCAATATAATCCTGATATTGTATTAGAAGCAATCAGAGTGACAGGCATGGTCACCTTTGTGATGATGCTTTTAGGTTCTATGTACCCAGCATTTTTCAACAAAATAGCGGGTGGTCTTACAATCGCACTGCTTTGTGTCATTGTGGTGGAGCTCATTGAAATATTTATTTTTAACACTCATCACGGCATCTTAGATTGGATCGTTGCGATTATCTTTTGTGGCTATATTGGCTACGATTGGGCACGCGCCAATGCCATTCCAAAAACCTTCGATAATGCAATTGATAGTGCCGCTGCTTTATATATGGATATTATTAACTTGTTCTTACGCATACTGAGGATTTTAGGTCGTAAATAGCTTTCATTCAGCAAAGAGTTTGCTTTTGATCGTGCAGGCTTTAAGTTGATCATGTCACTTGAAGTTTGCACCATTGCTACCTGTGGGCGGTTGAATAGCGGTTAAATCGCCACTAAATTAATCCACAAAATTGAGATAAAAATGAGTGCTCATATTGGTCGTTTTAACTCGCGGCTTATTTGCTATAGCATAAAGTTCAATGATTATTGTTGAGGAACTTATTAAATGAGTAGTCCCATAGCTGGTTTTTATCTCTCAGCTCGCAACCGAAGACAAAAAGCTATTTTTGAGCGCTCCAGCAGAACACTAATCAGTATGGCGATTTGCCTTGAGTCTTTAGGTAAGGTGCTTATTTCTGATAACGCTAATTGCGCTATAGGGGAAAGTATTACTTTTCAAAGCGGCAGCCATCTTATTGAGGTAAATACTCGCCTTTTAACGTCCGGTACACTTCATGTAGTCTGCTTTATTTTTGCCGATACACTTATTGCCCAGCAGGAGTTTAATTTATTGCCTAATGAGCCTATAACCTCTGCTATAGATAACCATGAACAGATGATAATTACCGCCTTGGCAAAGCCTTGTGCTGAGGCTATAAGCGCTAGGTAGGCGTGGCAGTACTTTGCTCATCAATACGGTAACTTTAACTTTTTTTTAGATTCAATTGCTTGTAACTGTAAGGTCGACAGCAACATAATGACTATGAATAACATGCAGATCCGAGTTGGCCCGTTAGATAACCCGCAGGTATTAGCGCTGCTAAGTGAGCACCACCAAGATATGTTGTCGCACTCTCCCATTGAGAGTGTGCATGCTCTCGATATCTCAGCTTTAAAAGCCGCTGATGTTACCTTTTGGAGTTTGTGGTGCGCCGATCAATTAATGGGCATTGGTGCGCTCAAACAGCTTAATAAGCACCATGGCGAAATTAAATCAATGCGCACCAGTGCTCAGTTTCTTCGCCAAGGTGTGGCACATAAAATATTGGCGCATCTGATTGCTGAGGCGAGAGTTCGAGGTTATCAGCGCTTGAGCCTTGAGACTGGCTCTATGGATGCTTTTAAGCCTGCACAGAAATTATATCAGCAGTTTGGTTTTCAAGCGTGTTCACCTTTTGGCGATTACAAACTAGAACCTTATAGCTCGTTTCTAGATTTAGCCTTGTAACGGTTGGCATTGTACATTCACATCAATGCCGCTCTTTGAAGATTAACCCTGTTTACCCTGCTTGCTTTACGCCACTCAGACACACGTTCCCTGTAATTCTTTACATAAGTAAATTATCAAATTGCCATTTGAGCATCATTTTTAACTGTGCTAAATTTTAATGAGAACTATTCGTATTTAAGTTGTATCGAATACAGTCGATGACACCATTGCGATTGTTCGGCAGATTTAGATCGAGTTAATAACCTAGTGCAATTAAATTGGTGATGAAATGGAAAATTGGCAGCAACTCATGAACTCAGGTAATCAACATTTTAAAGACGCTGCTTGGCTGGATGCTCAATATTGTTATCAGCAAGCCATTTCGTTGATTGAGAGCGAATGGTCACATCAGCTGAGTGATCGAGATTTACTATTTGCATGGATTGCAGGCATGCATAATTTGGCGCATTTGTATGAGTCTCAGCACCAGAGTGAACTGGCATTGCATTATCTAAAGTATGCACATGAAAAGGTGAAGTCACTGTCTAGAAGTGATTCTGTTTGTGAAACGGTGAGAAGCTCTGCTTTTCAAAGTTTAAGTCTTACTATTCCACCTATCCTCGACTTTGCTAAACGTAATCCTATTTGCGATGACTGTGTGTTGGCATTGGAGAAGACGGCAGCTCTACTCGGTGCACAAAGCTCCTCAGTACATTAGTTTGTCTTACTTTTGTCATTAGAGCATTAAGTCGAGGCCGCTCAAACTTTAACATTACGGCTTTTGCTGCTAATAGGGCCCATTTTATATTTACATAAAGGATTATCAATGAAAAAGCGTTACCCCATCGCAACGGCGACCAGTTTGTTAGCCCTGTTTTCAAGCGTTGTATTTGCACACCCTGGGCATGACCATAGTGCCGAGTCTGCAAACCTTATTCACCTATTGTGGGCTGCTCCCGTACTACTGGCAGCCATTGTTACTTATAAATGGTTTAAGGCTAATTCGGCAAAAAAATCATCGCTCGATGAGCACCTGTAGGAGTTCGAATGTTAGTTAAATTAATGAATAAAATTGACAGTAAACGGCCTTTTACAACCGTGTCCGCCCACTGTGATATTCCTTGCAAAATCTATGACCCGATTACTGCGCAATTAGCGGTTCTGACCATGATAAGAATGGTCGATCTGCTCAATGAATTACCAGAAGTAAGTACAATGTCTGCAGCGCAACTGGCGCAGTTCAACCGTTTGGTGGGGGAGAAAGAGCTGCATGGGAAAAAAGTGAAAGCGGAAATACAAGTTATTTGGGGGGATTATATAAAACAACCTCAACTGGATGCTTTTCCTGAGTTGCATTCGCTCACACATAACATCATGTTGACCGCGTCTAAAAGTAAGCAGCATATTGATCGGGCTGCAACGGTGGAACTGCTTACACTGGTCAATCGCTTCGCTGAAATCTTCTGGGGTTGCGGTCTATTCAGCAAACTGCCCATATCCACCTGCTGAAACAGTCGTTTATCCAAAACTTGAGTCTTAGTACACTGCTATGTTTGGTTTAAGCGTTAATAAAGTCGCAGGAGACAGCATGTTTCCGCGGCTTAAAAGTGGCAATTTTGTACTGCTATCAGAGCATTTTGATAAGCAGGCACTAAAGGTGGGTGACATCATTAAATTGCTGCATCCGCGCTACGGTTATATCGTCAAAACGTTAGTGGGGATTGACCATGCGGGTAGGTATTGGTTTAAAGGTGAAAACAGAGCGAGTGTGGGCATCGATGAAATCGGCCCCATTACAGCGTCACAAATGAAGAGTAAAGTGATTTTAGTCGTAGGCTGAGCGAGTTAACTTACGCTAACTCTTAGCTGCTTCATCTGCTTGAATTTGTCCAACCAACAATACCGGTGCGGCATCGAGCTCGTTAGCATCCATCATTGAAGCAATACGTTCAACTGACGATAATAGCTGGCTTTGTTCCCACTGCTCTAAATTTTGATAGCGAGTAATAAAGTGTTCTTGTAATGGCTTGGGTGAGTCACTTAATAGCGCTTTGCCTGAGTCACTCAGTGATAAATGCACCTTACGTTTATCGGTTTCACTGCGGGTTCTAACAACCAACTGACGGCTTTCTAATTTATCGACAATCGTGGTAACGGTAGCTGGACTTAAAGACACCTCTTTAGCTATCTCTTTGGCCAATGGCGCATTAAGTTGCTCGATATTTTGCATCACCATTAATTGCGGCCCCGTAAGTCCAGACTGCTTATTAAGTTGCCGAGAATGGATATCAATGGCACGGATCACACGACGCAATGAGATCAATAATTCTTCGTACTTTTCCATAACTTTTCCATGCTAGTGATACTGAATTAACGGCAAGTGTATGCCAAAATAAAAATACGGCATAACGACAGAGCGTTATACCGTATTTTAGACTGCATGTGCAAGGCACAGCCTTAGCTAAAATCTAATCACTAGAAGTTAAAGGTTCTTGCGACAGACAAAACAGCGCGAGTGTCGGCGGTATCGATGTCCATGCTGGTATCTTCAACAGCTAGGTTAAAGTCGAAACCTTTCCAGCTCGTCATGTATTCAGCGCGGTAATGGTTATACGCCTTATCGCCATCCCAAGCCCATTTTGCTTCATCGGTAGAGGTAGAACGATCAAAGCTAATGCGTATATCATGGCCTTCTGCAACGGTAAAAGTATGCGCCGCCATCATGATGTAATGACCGGCATCAACGCCAAAGTAGTCCCAGGTGTACCAAAAGTTCAGTTCAGTTTGACCTACAGACGAACCATAACCAAATTTGGTGTAAACCTCTGGGTACTTGTAATCGCTAGAAGCGTCGTCGCCATGGTAAGTGTAGTAGGCAATACCTGCATCGAGTGAAACACTTTCGCTTAGCTGGTAAAACATACCGCCGTAGAAATCTAGCTCCAGCCACGTATCATCGCCTGAGCCGTAATCAACGTTTGATGCCCAAGTTCCAACATACCAGCCCGCATCGGCAGCATAGTCAAGGCTTGCCTGCAGGGCTGGACCGTTATCTGTTTGGCTTACACCGTTAAAGGTGTAATCAGAGGTCACGTTAACCGTTGAGCTAACACCTGCAAAGGCTGAGGTCGGTAGAGTCATTAGACCGACTAGCGCAAGACTTTTAATTGTTGTTTTCATCATTTCCCTTTCTTTCTTATTAGTTAGCTAATTCAATTTTGCTAAAGTCAATTTTGTTTTCTTTTGGTGAATGCTCAATCGCAGCCACTTTGTTAAATTTGGTGGCTAAGATATAACCAAAGCATGCCAAAATAAGTGCAATCGCTAATGCGCCAACCCACTGGATCTCAAGGAAGTTAAGCTGGAACAGTAGCGTCAGACCACTCATCAGTGCGATATTACCGATGATATATTTGGTCTTGCCGAAACGTTCAACCGTTAGGTTTAGGTTGTCGGTGTATAGGCGGATTAATGAGTCGAGTGAGTTGACTACAAAAGTTATTCCCACTAACACCATGGCGATGTTGTAAAAGCCTGTGGTGGCTATTTCATTGGCGCTGTAGTAGTACAACACCGTAAACCAAACGGCGATAGGTAGTGACGGAAATACCATCATGGCGATTAACACCTGATAGGTTTTCATGCCGCCGACAAAGCGAGAAGTAAACTGGCCAATCATGATGCTCCAAGCAAACCACCAGAAAAGGTAGAACTCGTGGTAATCATTTAGTGGCAGCACAAACTGGTGGATATTACCGAAGTAATCCCCGAGCATGGCAAAGGTCGTGACAAATTCGCCCACACCAGAGTCTTTTGATAAGAATGCGCCGGCCCACATCAATACAATTAAACCCATGAACAACCAAGTACTGGCTAAACTCAACTTTCGTACGTAGCGGATGCTAGTACTTGAGTAAACTGCAGCGGCAATAATCACAAATACGATGAGGTAGAAGCTGCTAACAACCGTTTCACCATCACCCATCTCTGGTAGATACCAAGGTAAGTTGGTCAGTAGTAGGTAAGCGGTAAACGCACAAGTACCAATAATCACCACGTTATTAATGAATTTAATTAGTGGGATTTCGAAGAACTTGACTCTTGGCTCTATGACACAGAAATAGAAACAGGTCAGAAAGTAAAACGCCCAGATAAGAAATGCCCAGAAGCCAAACTCAATCGCTAGCGGGTTGGTAAAACCATACTCAGGGCTAGCTGCGACGTCGGCGTAACCGCCAAACTCGGTCAGCGGGAACATGATCAGTCCCACGTCCAAACCTGAGGTAAACAAAATGGCGATAAAGGTGAAAGTACGCACGGGTGTGACTCCGACACACTTAACATTGCCCCAGCGGTAAATCACAAAAGCGATGGCTGCGAACGTAAATAATATCCCTATAGTAAGCCAAGTAGTCATTACAGAGCTCCCGACTTATTGTTGTTATAAAACATAGGTTTAAATCCTTGTGTTTATTATTGTTATGCTAACCAGCGGCAAATTTTGGCCGCAAAAATCCCTCAAGCCTTAATTTTCGATTTAGCGAAAGTTAAGGTTTGATAAATTACAGTTGGCGATTATGGCCATTTAGCCTTACTTGGCTTAGGCTGACCGAGGCCTATACCCAACTATTTTGAAATGCGCAAATTGATCGCGGATCATTTCCAGTTCGTTGGGGACATCGATTGGCTTAGCGCCTTAATGCTGTGCTAAACCAAGCGACCTATCTTGTGGCGCTATCATTTGGGTACTATCTCTTTGGCAAATGGTTGCGCTGTTGTTGCTGCCAATTATCGGCAGTGATCACTGGTGCTGCACTTGGCGCTAATGGGCTATGACCTAAAATCAAGTCTGCCGCTCGCTCTGCGACCATAATGGTTGGCGAATTCAAATTACCGTTTGGAATGGTTGGAAAAATAGAGGAATCAACCACTCTAAGGCCTTCCATGCCGTGTACTCGGGTCTGTGAATCAACCACTGCCATCGCATCTTCGCCCATTTTGCATGAGCAAGAGGGATGGTAAGCACTCTCAACAGAGCTTCTGACAAAGCTGTCTATCTGCTCATCGGTTTGCACGCTAATACCTGGCTGGATCTCTTCGCCGCGATATTCATCGAGTGCGTTCTGGTTAATGATCTCGCGAGTAAGGCGCACACAGGCGCGAAAGCCTTCGATATCATCTTGATGCGACAGGTAATTGAATTGAATACTTGGCGCAACATGCGCATCACTCGAAACCACTTTAATACTGCCGCGGCTCTTAGGCTTGTTATGGCCAATGTGCACCTGAAAACCGTGGCCTGCAAAGGCTTCTTTGCCGTCATAACGCATAGCTGCTGGCAGGAAGTGATATTGTAAGTCTGGCCACTCAAGGCCTGCTTTTGAGCGAATAAAACCACAAGACTCAAAGTGGTTAGTGGCACCAAGCCCTGATTTATTTAAGATCCAGCGAGTGCCGATAAATAGCTTATTCAACGGGTCGAGTTTGCCATTCAGTGATATTGGTTTAAGGCACTTAAATTGGAAGTAGAACTCTAGGTGATCTTGTAGGTTCTCGCCGACACCTGGCAGTTCATGCACTTGCTCAATGCCAGCTTGTTTAAGTGTCTCGCTTGCGCCGACACCTGATAACTGCAAAATATGCGGTGAGCCTACTGAGCCTGCAGACAGTACCACCTCTTTGTTAGCATTAACTTCAATGTGCTTACCTTTGCGCTCAAAGTGCACTCCGACGGCTTTTTTGCTCTCGCCAGCTTTAGTCGAAAACAATACTTTATGCACCAATGCATGGGTGATAACCGTCAAGTTGCTACGCTTCATAGCGGGGCGTAAATAAGCATTTGAGGTTGACCAACGCACACCATTTTTAATCGTCATGTGCATGGCGCCAAAACCTTCTTGCTGCGCGCCGTTGTAGTCATCCGTGGCTAAGTAACCGGCATCAACACCGGCATCAACAAAGGCTTTATAAAGCGGGTTTTTCATCTCATTGCCGTTGTTAACGGCGAGAGGTCCAGCTACGCCGCGGTAATCATCTTCACCAAACGCCCAGCTTTCAGCTTTTTTGAAGTAGGGTAGGCAATGGGCATAATCCCAGTCTTTTGCTCCCTCTTGTTGCCACTCATCAAAGTCACGCGCATGGCCACGCACATAGACCATGCCGTTAATAGATGATGAACCGCCCAGTACCTTGCCTCGAGGGCAGTGCATACGGCGGTTATCTAGATGTGGCTCGGCTTCGGTTTCAAACTGCCAGGCATACTTAGCGGTATTCATTGGAATAGACAGCGCAGTTGGCATCTGGATAAAGATGCTCTTGTCACTACCACCGGTTTCTAATAGCAGTACTTTGTTGTTGGCATTGGCAGATAAACGGTTGGCGAGTACACAGCCTGCGCTACCAGCGCCAACAATAATATAGTCGTACTTTTCATTTGATATAGAGGTCATGTCAGCGCCTTAAAATGGACTTTCAAGCGGCTGCATACCTACGTATACGGCTTTGATTTGAGTGTAAGCTTTTAGGGTTTCACTGCCGTTTTCACGGCCAATCCCCGACATTTTATAGCCGCCAACCGGCATCTCTGCTGGTGAGGCGCCATAGGCATTTATCCAGCAAATACCGGCTTGCATCTGGTGTATCACGCGGTGGGCGCGGGTTATGTCTTGGGTAAATACACCTGCGGCTAGGCCTAAGCGGGTATCATTGGCGCGACGCACCACTTCATCTTCGTGCTCAAACGGTAGTACTGACATTACCGGGCCGAAGATCTCCTCTTTACTTAATGTCATTTCATCATTGCACTGACCAAAAATTGTCGGCGCAACAAAATAGCCATTAGGACTATTTTCAGGGCTAAGCGTATGACCGCCAGCCAGCAGCTCGGCGCCTTGCTGCTTACCAATCTCAATGTAGCTCATCACCTTATCCAGATGCGGTTTAGAGATAAGCGCGCCAAAATTAGTGGCAGGATCCATCGGATCGCCGCAGACGATATTCTCTTGGGTGCGTTTAAGCAGCTTTTCAATAAACTGAGGATAGATATCTTGTTGTACAAATACCCGAGTGCCGTTGGTGCAAATTTCGCCTTGGGTGTAAAAGTTACCTAACATAGCTGCTGATACGGCATTGTCGAGATCGGCATCATTGAAGATGATTAGCGGCGACTTACCACCAAGCTCCATAGTGACCTCTTTCAGCGAACTGGCAGCGGCAGCCATCACTTTTTTACCCGTGCCGACTTCACCGGTGAAAGATACTTTTGCTATCTCTTCATTATGAGTTAGCCAAGCGCCAACGCGGCCGTCGCCTTGCACTACGTTGAATACACCAGCGGGGACGCCAGCTTCGGTAAAAATCTCAGCTAACTTTAATGCACCAAGAGGGGTTTCTTCCGACGGTTTAAAGATCATCACATTGCCGCAAGCCAGCGCGGGGGCAGATTTCCAGCAAGCAATTTGTAGTGGGTAGTTCCAGGCGCCAATCCCGGCACAAATGCCTAAAGGTTCGCGGCGGGTGTAATAAAAATCATCGCCAACCGATTGTTGGTTGCCTTCGATACTCGGCGCAAGCCCAGCAAAGAACTCAATTGAATCGGCGCCAGTGACCACATCAACCACTGACGCTTCTTGCCATGGCTTACCGGTGTCTTGTACTTCAATGGCAGCGAGCTCATCGTTACGCTCACGCAGCAGTGCTACCGCTTTAAGTAAAATGCGACTGCGCTCAAAGGTGCTCATTGCTGACCAGACTGCAAAACCAGCCTTTGCGCTGTCGATTGCCGCTTGCTGGATCTTGTCATCGGCAACTTCAACTAAATAGTTGACCTTGCCAGTGGCTGGGTTAATCACTTCAAAGGTTTCGCCGCTACTGTTTTTGAGCGCTTGTCCATGGATATAGTTTGGATATACAACTAGTGACATCGGGTTTCTCCGTACTGCATGATCACCGCCTCGATAAAGGCTTTACATAAAATTTGTGCCTGTTCGAACTCTTTCTCTGGTGCAGCGCTTAAGGCACTACGTAACCAAAAGCCATCAATCATGGCGGCAGTTTGTTTGGCTGCAGTGATGGCGTTGGCATGGGGAAGTAGTTTTTTGAAAGAGAACAGAAGGTTGCTATATAGACGTTGGCTGTTGATATGTTGCAACCTCGCAAGGCCTTGTTCGTGCATGGCCTGTGACCAAAAGCTTAACCAGGTCTTGGTTGCAGGTCTTGAGCGTTGTAGCTCGGTAAAGTTAGCCTCAACAATGGCGTGTAACCTTGCTAGCGGCAGCAACTCCTTATCTGCGGTGCGGCTCAATAGCGCTTGTTTAAGCTGATCGAGTAGGTACTTTTGGGTTGCTTCAATTAATCCCTGTTTGCCGCCAAAGTAATGGCTAATTAATCCTGATGATAACCCGGCCAAGCCACTAATCGTATTGATGGTGGTGTTGTGTAAGCCATGTTGTTCAACCGAGACTAAAGTTGCGTCGATGAGCTGTTGTTGGCGGACGGTTTTCATTGGCGGGCGCGGCATAAAAGTCGAGATCCTGAATGGCTATTATTGTTAGTATTTTTGTAGCTAAAATTGTTAATTGAACGTTCAATTAATAACAACTCTAATGGTTAGAGCTGTAACTATCAACCTTTATTAAAATTTGCGACTTGAATCACAGATTAAATTTTTCGATTTATGCTTGGAAGTGTTCGGCTGTAAGTATCTGATTAACATGGGGCTAAATCGGCGAATGATAAGTGTTCAATAGTCTCTGTTTTGCAAAAAATAAAGTTTGAACAAAAATTAGTTTCAACCGTAATCTTTCCCATTCGATAGCGTTGGTTGTTGTTATTCGAACGAGGGGGCTTTTGTGTTCAGGGAGGTGATTTGTTCATAACCAGCTTATTGGCCTAAGGGGAAATTAATGAGTAACAAGCAATGCCGCGTTAATATGGATGTGAGTGCTTAGGTTCAGCTTGGCGCGATGAAACGGGTGATTGAGTCCATTGAACTGCTACTGAATTTCGCATATTCAGGTCGCACAGCTATATACGAACCAAGTTGTTCTCTTTTTTGTAGAAGTTCTTGGCTTTATCACACTCCTTGTTTAACACTGTCCGTATATTAGGGGCTTGTTAAGCTGCTAAGCTTTTTACTTATTCACCTTTAACTCATTTGATATTGATGTCATGAAGCGCTTTGCGTGCAATAGTGCAACCGCTAGATATCGATATCATAGAAAACAGGATGATAGATCCAATGGTTAAGAAAATCATATTAGACACAGATCCAGGGATTGATGATGTCATGGCGATCCTGTTCGCTGAGGCGCACCCTGACATAGAGCTCAAAGCGATAACCACTATTTACGGTAACGTGACTATTGCAGGCGCGACGCATAACGCTCTGTACCTAAAACAAAAGTACGGCCTTGAGGCCGATGTGGCCGAAGGTGCTAGTAAGCCTATTGTTAGACCTCCCGTTGGACCAACCGTAGCGGTACATGGCGAAAGTGGTTTTGGTGATGTGCAGGTTCCAGCTGATGTAGCGGGCAAGGCCGATAGTCGCCCTGCTTACCAATACATCATTGATGCGGTAACGGCCGAGCCAAATGAAATCACTCTTGTGGCAATTGGCCCGTTAACCAACTTAGCACTCGCGCTGCAAGCTGAGCCTAATATCGTTAACTTGGTCAAAGAAGTGGTCATTATGGGCGGCGCATTTGGTGTTAACGACCACCGCGGAAATGTGACCCCTTATGCAGAGGCTAATATCCATGACGATCCGCATGCTGCCGATATGGTATTTGGCGCTGCTTGGCCGGTAGTGATTATTGGGCTTGATGTTACCGAGCAAAGCTTCTTCACGGCAGACTATTTAGATAAGCTGCGTGATGATGCCGCTGAAGTGGGTCAATTTATTTGGGACGTGAGTCGCTTCTATCTTAAGTTCTATAAAGAAAAAGTCGGTTTAGATGCTTGTCACGTACACGACCCATCGGCGATTGCTTATGTGATTAAGCCTGAGCTGTTTACCCTTAGAGAAGGGCCTGTACGCGTGGTGACCGAAGGACCTGCTGAAGGAATGACTATTCAGAAATTCGATGGCCGGCAATACATGCATGATGAGTGGCAAACTCAAACACCACAACGTATTGGCGTTGCAGTGAATGATAGCGAACTACTGGAAATTTACCGCAAAACTATTATTGATTACGGCCAAAAGCAGCGCTAGTTCGATAGCGTTTTTGTATCCCGCTTTAAAGTAAAAAGCCTAGTGTTGAACACTGGGCTTTTTTATAACTTGTAGTTTGAGTTGCTGGTTGTCGTTACAACCGTGCAGCCACTAGGCTCGCATCTGGCATATTGGCTGCACCTTCACGCTCTACAGCCAGTGACGCATAGGCGTTAGCAAATCTAGCAGCATCGAATAAGCTGTCACCTTTAACAATTTGAGCAACGAGTGCGCCGTTAAAGGCATCACCTGCGCCAGTGGTATCAGTAACAACACATTTTATGGCAGCAACTTCACTAAAACGGCCGCTTTCATACAGCAGTACACCTTGAGCCCCGCGGGTAATAACAACCTTATTCACTCCCATCTGGCTGATTTTTATCGCCGCTTGTTTAGCGCTAGTAAGATCGGTCACTTCGATGCCTGTCATCAAAGAGGCTTCAGTTTCATTTGGGGTCACCATATCCACATATTCCAATAAACTTGGAGTCTCGCTATGGTAGGGCGCTGGGTTAAGCACCACATTTACGCCATGGGCGTGCGCTATTTGCATCGCCTGTTTAACCGCATCGATATTGTTCTCAAGTTGAGTCAGCAGTAGATTCGCCCCCACAATGTGTTGTTCCGCTTGTAATATCTCTTGCTGGGTAATGTCGGTATTAGCACCAGAATGCACTGCAATCATGTTCTCACCTGTTTGCTGACAAACATAGATGAGGGCATTACCCGTCGGGCTGTTGTCCGATTCGGCTATAATCGCGTTATTGATCCCCGTCGTTGCTAAATGCTCTTTAGCGAAATGACTAAATTGATCTTTACCTATTTTGGTCATAAAGGTGACGTTGGCGCCCGCTTTTGCCGCTGCATAAGCTTGGTTTGCCCCTTTACCGCCAGCACCAATATTATTGCTCAGCGCATGTAATGTTTCACCGGGCTGGGGAAAACGCTCCAATGTAGAGACGATATCGACATTAAAAGAGCCGAGTATAAACACTTTGTTATTCATTTCATTACCTCTACGTTTACTAAGAGTCTGCGTGGCTGGACTTGATAAACTGGCATTGCTGGTTAACTGTGATAATAGGTTATCCAGACAGTATTTATCGGCATCGAACTCCGCTGAGATCTGTACACCACCATGAGTCCTTATCACCTGCCGTTCGTTTTGCAGTAACACCAGATCGCAACGAATGGTCTTAGGCGTGACTTGCAGTAATTTGGCAAGTTGAGCATTGGATAAGGTTTTATGTTCACTGAGCAGTTTTAAGATCACTGTCAGTCTTTCATTTCGGCTGAGTTTGTTCATAGGGTTGAATATACGCGTAGCGGTTTAAAGAGGTTGTGATTAAGCTAAAAGCTTAGCATGGGAAGTGAACCAAATGGTTTGTTTTTTAGAAGAGGTTCTAATTTTCCTTTGGTGTGGATGCGGCCTTGCGGCCGAAAAGTCGTGGCGCTTCGCCCACACCAGAGCTTCACCGTGGTAGCAATCAAACTTCGTTTGATAAAGGACGTGGCGCTTCGCCCACACCAGAGCCAAGGGGGAAAGCGCTTGTCCCCCTTAGCGAACCCTCAGCGCCCCGGCGAAATTTAAAAAGCGAAATTTCCAACGGGGGAGATCTGACTCTGTGAGTTCATTGAAATACTTTTAGGCTCAGACGTTTACGGGAAAACAGTTGAAGCTAAAACACTATTGCTAAGTATTAACACTTAAACAACCAAGTGAAGATGGAGTAGAGGCCTTCGGTTTCATAGCCAGCTCTGTAGCATACAGAGTTATGGAGCTCAGATGAAAGCGAAGAACGGCCATTATGGCGCAAATAAAGATGCCAAAAACTGTCCTGCTAGGCATCGATAATTTTTTAACATTTCACAAAACCTATAAAAATCAGACTGATGGAAAATGTAAAAAAGTGATACACGGACCCATTGAACACCCTAGGCTCTCTTTCTCCGCACTCAATAAGGCCGTTTATGTCGCCTGAACTTAGAAATTATCTATTT
>NZ_JBFRIY010000001.1:0-111686 GCF_041468565.1 Shewanella sp. 10N.286.54.B9 | reverse complement strand
AAATTATCTATTTACAGCAATGCCTTAGCAGTGATAGCTTGTTAAAAAATTAACGAGTTGCTAAGAACGTTATCGAGCGACTAATGAATAAGCTGTTAGTTGCCCGCACTAAATCAGTATTATTTATTTGCTAGTTTAGTGCTTAATACGTAGTTTCGTATCTGGTTCAATCTTTGGTTTGGCAATGGAAGTGCCGTAAATATCACTCTTCCTTTTTGCCCAATCCAGTTTTCGCCTTTCACGTTTTTATGCTCAAACTAGCTTTAGCTTTAAGGCTCAAAGTTCGGGCTTTGGTGTGTAGTGCGGGAAGTTTTTTGATTCTTCCGTAAGGTATAGAAACATGGTAGTGTGTTGTTAACTTATTGCTTTAAATATCAAGCAACTAACAAGCAGTTCAAGCGGGACTAAAAACAGTTTGCTCGGTTTCGCTTCGCTACACATTTTAGCAAACAAATTTTTAGCCCCTTAACGTGGGCGTTAGGTGTTTCATGAAGCTCAGAGTATTTGATGTAGATTATGCCCCAAATGAGCTAATCAAACAGACTCCATTCGATGCAAAGTTGCTTCGTATGTTACCCGGTGACGATCGTCCAGATTATTGGTTGGCTGAGTTAGAAGCACCAATAAAATGGGTTAACGCTGGCATTCGGATTATCAGTCATATAGTAGTTTCTGCTCGCTTAGAGGGAACAGAGATTGGTAGTGACTTTAATAAACTACCAATTGGTTTAGCTTTTGTCACAGATCAAGCGCAGCTTAATGAAGCAAAGTTAGATTTTAATAAGTGCAAGTATATTGCAATTGGTACTGCAAGCACCGTGTAACTTGGGTTTGGTGCAAAAAAACCTAACAAGAATTTAAAGCGGGACTGCTAACAGTTTGCTCGGTTTCGCTTCGCTACACATTTTAGCAAACAATTATCAGCCCCTTAAATGGGCGTTACTGCGTTACTGCATATCCGATTGCCATACCTTTTCCATCTAAGCTAATCGTGCTTAGGAAAATGCTTCAATACGTTTAGGTACAATAATCGACCCGCCGCTACATGCTAGCGGTTCATCTGCGTTGTGCTGTGCAAGCTTCTAAATCATGGATGATTTAGCAGAGCCTATAGGGATATATTCACGGCGGCTTGCAAAAGCTCAATGCAGGTGAATTACATATGACTGCAATACGTTCTCTTGACTGACCTTTAAACTCTTGGTGATGAGTCATTTCTGTCTAAAAACGAGTCAGCTACTAACATGGGCTTGCTAGATACTCATCTGGGTTGGGCTGTGCAAGCTGCTAAATCATGGATGATTTAGCAGCGCCTATAGGGAGACATTCATGGTGACTTGCAAAAGCTCAATACTGCTGAATTACGCTTGATTGCTATATATCCTCTTAACCTCGGTACTAGCAGGATCAGCACATGAGCCGACTGCAGGTCATTGGAACCACTGATGTGCTATCTGATCAAAGCAGGTCACCCTAATAAACCTAGAGGTTTACAACACACACCATATCTTAAGCTGGCTCTGCGATGCAGTTCATATACTTCACAACCTAACATAGGCTCGGTTCTATTGAGCACTGCGCCGAAACGCTCTTGGTAGTCTTCATTGATTTGTTTGGCACTTATTAGTGGTACCTCAATACTGACATCTACACGACCTTTACGGATCAATGCAGGATCGAGACTCTCAAGGTGGTTAGTGGTCATGACGACAAGACAGTCTTCAAGAGGAATAACACCGTCTAGCGCGTTAAGTACGCCAGCTAAGGTCAGTGGTGGATTATCGACGTTACTTTCTGCTGCACGTGATACCGTAGCCTTTACACAATCACAGTCTTCAATCAATAACATAGCGCCAGGCGGTATCTTTCTAATCGCCTTGTGAACAGTGACATCGTTTACAGTAGAAAGATTAAGTATGTATAGATCGCGAGCATACTCAACGGCTAAGGCTCTCGCTATCCCCGTCTTACCTGTACCTGTTTGTCCATGTAACAGTAGGGTCAACTTGCTGACAACCGATTTACCTCTACTGGCAAAGTCACCAACTTCACGCTGTAACTCCTGCTTAAAGCCGCCATCTAGCACAAGTTCTTTAAAACCCGATGATGTTAATGTGCCATAGCGACACCACTCTGTTTCCTCGAAAATATTCACTTTTGGCGCAGTAGATATGTCTCCACGAGCACCTTCTAAAAAGTGATGTAGTTTATCTTTTGACCACCATGGTACAGCTATCGTAATCGTGTCGTATGCCATAGTGCTAGCTACCTTGGATCGAGTCGCCAGCATGAAACAACCATCGTATTTAAACAGGTGCATGCCGTAACCAATGGACTTAACGCTAACAAGACCGTCGTAACTCGCACTGTAGTCAAAATACACCGCCTCAGAGATAGAGCGTGAAAACAGCGGAACGGTAGTGTTACTTATCAAAAAGGACAGCTTATTAAATATCTCTGCGCGGGCCTGCTGACTGTCGTCGATAGTCAGCCGAATGAACAGCAGGCTGCTGACCCAGCTTAGTATTTTCGAAGGGATATCTTTTAATATATAGGCCACTAATCCAGTTAACGTTAATGTCAGTACGCCGACAATTACAGCGGTTAACAAAGGATCACCGTTGGTGAGTGTCGTTACTTGCAGTAATAACTGGTTCATTTGGATACTTCTCTTATAAATGCCGAATGGACGTCTTAGAGAATACTACCAACATAGTTGAGGATACTAGCAAGGTATCCTCAGTATGTGCGCTATAGCACGTGGTTAAAGCGTAATGTATGGGTAGAGTAAGCTTTTATCGAGTGCTGGATAATTGTACTTTCTAACGGAGTGCCAAAATGACTGAGACCATTGAAAACAGTGTGAAAGATAACGAAATTATCAAGCACTTTAACGACAGGTATGGATACCAAACTGACCTTTTAATAAGCGGTTTTTTGTTGAGCTTATATGGCCGATGGTGCCAAACACAGAATTTGGCATTCGCTGAAATCGGTGCTCTTTTTACCTATGTATTAAGTAAAAAAAAGCGCTCCATTCGGAACGCCAATCACAAACAACATTTTAATTGATTAACGCCATATTGACGCCATAGTTTCTTGTTAGTTACTACCAATGACTACCACTAGTCCTCTAGGTAGTTGAGGATCCCCATAGCGGCGTCGCGCCCCTCGGCAATGGCAGTGACCACAAGATCTGATCCGCGAACCATATCGCCGCCGGCAAACACTTTTGGATTGCTGGTTTGGAATGGATTATCGGCCACTTTGGGCGCTTTCACTAAACCCCAATCATTAAGCTCAATGTTGTAGTCACCGAGCCATTTAGCTGGGCTTGGCTGAAAACCAAAGGCGATAATAATCGCATCGGCTTCAAGCACTTGTTCACTGCCTGCAATCGGCTGTGGACGTCGGCGACCGCTGTCATCGGCATCCCCCAACTCGGTTTCGATGCACTCGATACCAACCACTTTGCCGTCAACCGTTTTGATCTCACTTGGCTGGCGGTTAAACAGAAACTCAACCCCTTCTTCACGGGCATTTTGTACTTCGCGGCGTGAACCGGGCATGTTTTCTTCATCACGGCGATAGGCACAAGTGACTTGAGTCGCGCCTTGACGCACGGCGGTACGAACACAATCCATGGCGGTATCACCACCACCGAGAACCACAACTCGCTTACCTTCAAGGCTTAAATAGGGGTTATCAACACATTCGGTGCCCATCACATTGTGGGTATTACCGATAAGGTAGGGCAGCGCTTGATGTACACCTGTCGCATCTTCACCAACGAGGTTGGCTTTCATCGCGGTGTAGGTGCCCATGCCTAAAAAGACTGCGTCGTAGCTTTCTATTAGCTCTTTAAAGTCGACATCTTTGCCAACGGTAACCCCAAGCTTAAATTCGATCCCCATGCCCTCGAGCACGTTGCGGCGAATTTGCATCACCTCTTTGTCGAGCTTAAATGAGGGAATACCGTAGGTCAGCAGGCCACCAATCTGTACGTTCTTGTCATAAACAACAGCTTGTACGCCATTACGGGCTAAGATATCGGCACAGCCAAGGCCCGCAGGCCCGGCGCCAATAATTGCCACTCGCTCTTTGCGGGCGGTGACTTTTGACATGTCTGGGCGCCAGCCTTGGGATATGGCGGTATCGGTAATGTATTTTTCGACATTACCAATGGTGACTGCACCAAACTCTTCGTTAAGGGTACAAGCCCCTTCACAGAGTCTATCTTGTGGGCAAACACGGCCACAGATCTCTGGCAGGGTATTGGTCTCGTGGACTAAGTCTGCCGCTTCCATAATGCGTCCCTGCTTGGCCAGTTGCAGCCAGTTAGGGATGTAGTTGTGCAGTGGGCATTTCCACTCACAATATGGGTTACCGCAGTCTAAACAGCGATCTGCTTGCTCTTTTACCTGTGGTTGGGCAAAGGGCTGGTAAATTTCAATAAACTGCGTAGCACGCTGTTTGGCTGCGTGCTTAGTTGGGTCTTTACGGCCAACTTCTATAAACTGGAAATCATTGCTCATCGTTCATTACCCCGCTCTGACTGCTAGTGCAGGTTCTGGTTGCGCTAACTTTAATAAGTCGTCAACTGCAACATTCTTAGGCTTCACTAAAATGAAGCAATCTAGCCAGTTCTCGAAATCATTTAAGATCATCTTGGCATGTTCGCTGTTGGTCTCTTTAACATGCTGCTCAATCAATTCACACAGATGTTGCTGCTGAATTGGCGATTGTACTTTGTGAGTGTCGACCATCTCGGTGTTAACGCGGCGGTTAAAGTGACCAAATTGATCGAAGATATAGGCAAAGCCGCCGGTCATACCTGCACCAAAGTTAACCCCTGTTTGACCAAGTACCACTACGATGCCGCCTGTCATGTATTCACAGCCGTTATCACCTAGCCCCTCTACCACAGCTATAGCACCAGAGTTACGCACCGCGAAACGCTCGCCCGCTTGCCCCGATGCAAACAACTTACCGCCAGATGCACCGTACAAACAGGTGTTACCTAAAATGGTTGAACGCTCGGTTTTGAACGGGCTACCTAGTGGCGGATAAACCGAAATCTTACCGCCTGACATGCCTTTACCGACGTAATCGTTGGCATCACCGCAGAGCATAAGCTCAAGACCTGATGCATTCCACACGCCGAAGCTTTGACCTGCACTGCCATTAAACTTAAGTGTGATGGGCGCTTTAGCGCCGTCACGACCTACATGGGTAGCGATAAAGCCAGAAAGGCTAGCGCCCACTGAACGGTCGGTATTGTTAATGTTGAAGATTTCACAAATAGGCACGCCTGCTAATACTGCTTCTTTACAGTCTTCGACTAGGCGTTGATTGAGTTCACCTTTGTCTGATGGCGGATTAATCTCGCGCCAAGTGACCGCTGAGGTAGCAGGTACTTCAGGTTTATACAGAATTGGCGCTAAATCGAGTGCCTGTTGTTTAGCGGTTTCGCCATCAATCGCGCTTAACCAATCGCTACGGCCAACAAGTTGCTCAAATTCGCTGACACCAAGATCAGCCATATACTCGCGGATCTCTTGTGCGACAAATTCGAAGTAAGTCATCACTCGCTCAGGTAGACCATGGTAGTGCTCATTACGCAGTTGTTTATTTTGGGTTGCGACACCAGTAGCACAGTTGTTTAGGTGACAAATACGTAGGTATTTACAACCTAGTGCAATCATCGGCACAGTGCCGAAACCAAAGCTTTCGGCGCCAAGTAGCGCGGCTTTAATCACATCTTTACCGGTTTTTAGGCCGCCATCGACTTGCAGGCGGATCTTATGGCGCAGACCATTGGCAACTAGAGATTGGTGTACTTCAGCTAAGCCAAGCTCCCAAGGACTACCGGCATATTTGACCGAAGTAATAGGGCTTGCACCTGTACCGCCGTCATAGCCTGAAATGGTGATCATATCGGCGTAGGCTTTAGCGACGCCGGTAGCAATAGTGCCGACACCTGGCTCGGATACCAGCTTGACTGAAACCAATGCTTTAGGGTTAATCTGCTTCAAGTCGAAAATGAGCTGAGCGAGATCTTCAATAGAGTAGATATCATGGTGCGGCGGCGGTGAAATCAGTGTCACACCTGGGCGAGCATTACGCAGCGCGGCTATCTCAACGCTGACCTTATCACCTGGAAGTTGCCCCCCTTCACCGGGTTTCGCACCTTGTGCCACTTTAATTTGCAGCACTTCAGCATTCACCAAGTAGTGAGCGGTAACGCCAAAGCGACCTGAGGCTATCTGCTTAATCGCTGAGTTCCCTTCGCTGTTAAAGCGGCGTGGATCTTCTCCGCCTTCACCTGAGTTTGAGCGGCCGCCTAAACGGTTCATGGCAACAGCGAGTGCTTCGTGCGCTTCAGGGCTTAATGCGCCAATACTCATGGCGGCACTGTCAAAGCGAGTGTAAAGAGTTTTAGCGGCTTCAACGTCGTTAACATCGATTGCAGACAAGTCACCTTCGACCTTAATTAAATCACGTAAAGTCGCAATAGGGCGGTCATCAACCAACTCGGTAAAGCGCTTGTAGTTTACATAGTCTTGGTCGCGCAGGCTGGCTTGCAAGGTGTTAACCACATCAGGGTTGAAACAGTGGTATTCGCCGCCCTCAACGTACTTAAGTAGTCCGCCTTGGGAAAGCTGTTGATGCGCTCTAAAGGCATGCTTATGTAACAACTGCTGATCTTTTTCAATCAGCGCAAAGTTTGCCCCTTGAATACGACTAATTACGCCGTTAAAGCAAAGGTCGACCACTTCGTCAGCTAAACCAACCGCTTCGAACTGCTGACTACAACGGTAAGATGCCACAGTACTAATGCCCATCTTCGACATGATCTTACGCAGACCTTTATCGATACCTTGACGGAAGTTAAGCATTAAGTCGCGGGTGTTCTCTACGCCGTTGCGCTGGGCAAGATCTGAAATGCACTCATACACCAAGTAGGGGTAGATGGCGGTCGCGCCAAAGCCAAGTAGCACCGCAAAATGGTGCGGATCTCTTGCCGATGCGGTTTCAACAATGATGTTGGTGTCGCAGCGCAGGCTCTTAGTGACCAAAATCTGTTGTACTGCACCCACTGCCATTGCCGCTGGGATAACCTGTTTAGATTTAGCGGTAGCTCGGTCTGACAGAATAAGTAGCGTTGTGCCTGTTCGAGCTAGACGCTCTGCTTCGTCACAAATACGCTTAACAGCGGCTTCAAGCCCCTCTTCTAAGTCGTAGTTTAGGTCGACAGTATTGGCGCGGTAGTAGGTGCTGTCCAATGCCATTAGCTGATTAAAATCGCTAAAGAGTAGCACTGGTGAGCTGAACATCACGCGGTAAGCATGACCGGTTGTTTCGTTAAATAGGTTTTGCTCGCGACCGGCACAAGTCGTTAATGACATCACGTGTTTTTCACGCAATGGATCGATAGGCGGATTGGTGACTTGAGCAAACTTTTGACGGAAGTAGTCATAGATGGTACGTGACTTTTTAGACAACACAGCCATTGGCGTATCATCGCCCATGGAGCCTGTTGCTTCTTCACCTTTCTGTGCCAGTACCCAAATGACCTGCTCTAACTCTTCACGTGAATAGCCAAAATGCTTTTGGTACTGCAGCAGTTGATCATCGTTAAACTCACGTTTGCCTTGATCATTAGGACCGAAGTCTTCCGCTGGTTTTAATATCTTGCTGTTTTTAGCCATCCACTCTTTGTATGGGTGGCGACGTTTTAGATCGTTATCGATTTCAAACGAAGAATATAACTGGCCATTAAGTGTATCGAGTACCAGCAGTTCACCGGGACCGACACGACCTTTTTCTATCACTTCATCGGGCGCGTAGTCCCAAATACCCACTTCTGAGGCGAGGGTTAAAATACGGTCTTTAGTGATCACGTATCGCGATGGACGTAGACCGTTACGGTCGACGGCACAAGCTGCGTGACGGCCATTGGTCATGACGATGCCAGCAGGCCCATCCCAAGGCTCCATATGCATGGAGTTGAAGTCGTAAAACGCTTTGAGCTCGGGATCCATCTCTGGATTACTCTGCCATGCTGGTGGAATAAGCAAACGCATGGCTCGGTAAAGGTCCATGCCGCCAGCAAGCAGCATCTCTAACATATTGTCGAGTGATGAGGAGTCTGAGCCGGTTTCATTGACGAAAGGCGCAGCTTGTTGCAAGTCAGGTAACAGCGGTGCATGAAATTTATAAGCACGGGCTTTAGCCCATTGGCGGTTACCAGTAATGGTGTTGATCTCACCATTATGGGCCAAATACCGAAATGGTTGTGCTAGTGGCCACTTAGGTGAGGTGTTGGTTGAGAAGCGCTGGTGGAATAAGCAGATAGCACTTTGCAAACGAATATCAGCCAAGTCGCTATAAAAAGCGGGCAGGTCGGCAGGCATCATCAAGCCTTTATAGACGATAACTTGGCCTGATAGGCTGGCAATATAGAAGTCTTTGTCATGATTGAGCTGCTGTTCTACACGGCGTCTTGCCATATATAAGCGGCGTTCAAGATCTTTTTCGCGCCAACCAATAGGTGCATTAATCAACACTTGCACAATTTGAGGTTGGCTAGCTTTGCCAATTGGGCCGAGTACGTCTGTATTGACGGGCACATCACGCCAGCCAGCGACACTTAAGGTCTCTTTTTGTAACTCTTGTTCTAGCAGATGCTTGGTTTGTGATGCCAGCTCTTCATCTTGGCTAAGAAAAAGCATACCAACAGCAAAACGACGGCTTAAATGCCAGTCATTTTCTGCTGCAATAGCTTTAAAAAATTCTGTAGGTAGTTGCATTAATAATCCGCAACCATCACCTGTGCGTCCATCTGCGGCAATACCACCACGATGCTTCATGCGGTCCAATCCGTGAATCGCGGTACGTACTATACGGTGACTCGCTTCACCGTCCATTTGAGCAATAAGCCCAAACCCACAATTGTCCCGTTCAAAACTTGGATGATATAAGCTCATTGGTATACTCCTAACCTCAACTGACTACAACACGGGAGATAACGCAAAAATATTCTATAGATATTCACCCGAATCAATCAAATTAACCTTAAGTTTGCTAAAGGTCAAACCAATTTATTGCATAACATTTAAGCATTGCCAGTTAATTCATACGCTTGTATGACTGGGTTTACCTTTACGTAAACTGTAAAATGTTGCCTATAACCTTATGAATAAAAAGAATTTTAAATTCAACGCTTGAAGTTGTTTACCAATTTGTAACAAGTAGGGTGATTGTTGTCGATTTCAAGAAAGTTATTTTTATTGCAAATACAGTGAAATGATAGTCACTTTCATTCTTGACTATTTATGCAGAAGCTACTGTTACTTATCAAATAATGTTTACCAGATA
Source organism: Shewanella sp. 10N.286.54.B9 (assembly GCF_041468565.1). Classification (NCBI taxonomy): domain Bacteria; kingdom Pseudomonadati; phylum Pseudomonadota; class Gammaproteobacteria; order Alteromonadales; family Shewanellaceae; genus Shewanella; species Shewanella sp. 10N.286.54.B9. Next base: position 102,305 of record NZ_JBFRIY010000001.1, on the reverse strand, counting down.
AAGATGACAGCGAAATTACCGTTATTTGAGCTAGCGCTAATAAATGATTTAAAGAAATGAATAGAATGGCGCAAATTCTTTAGTGGGTGATTGGCTTTGGGCTTGGATAGTTACGTTAAGACGTTTGGCAGTGTGTGTAAGCAGCAGTATGGGGAGCGGATCCGTAAGCTGACGATAGATGCAAAGTTTACCTGCCCAAACCGAGATGGCACCCTAGGTAAAGGTGGCTGCACTTATTGTAATGTTGCATCATTTAGCCATGAACATAAAACAGAGTTGTCTATTCAAGCGCAGCTAACTCAAGGGCGTGAGCGCTTATCAACCAAACCGTCTAAGTACATCGCTTACTTTCAGGCTTACACTAGCACCTATGACGAGTACTTAGTATTAAAGCAGAAGTATGATGAAGCGATACAAGATACCGATATCGTTGGTCTGTGTGTGGGCACTCGGCCAGATTGTGTGCCAAATGAAGTGATTGAATTGTTAGCACAGTATCAGCAGCAAGGGCTCGATGTTTGGTTGGAGCTAGGGCTGCAGACCGCTAACAATAAAACTTTGAAGAAAATCAATCGTGGTCACGATTTTGGAGTTTATGCTGATACGGTTAAACGGGCTCGAGAGCGTGGCATTAAAGTGTGTACCCATTTGATATTGGGGCTACCGGGTGAAGGGCATGCCGATTACCTCGTAACACTTAATAAAGTCCTCGAGGCTGGTGTTGATGGCTTAAAGTTACATCCTTTGCATATTGTAGAGGGCAGCACCATGGCCAAAGCATGGCGTAATAATAAGATGGAGTTATTAGCGATAGAGGATTACGCCTTTAGTGTCGGTGAGCTAATACGTCACACCCCAGAGAATATTATTTTCCATCGGGTTACCGCCTATGCAAAAAAACCAATGTTATTAGCACCTGATTGGTGTGCTTTTCGTTGGGATGGTTTAGTCGCTATTGTCGATGATTTAGCAGCTAAAGGTGGCCAAGGCCATTATTTGAAAACCAACCTTAGTTAAGTGGCGTAAGCAACTTGTGATGCAGTTGGATCTGCGCTAGCAAAAATCTCGACATATCGCATAGAGTGATGTTTTTTAATTACAAAAAAGTTAAGATAAAGTTAAATTAGCAATGAATTTAACTACATATGACACTAGTAGTTGCGCCTAGCATTTTAGCGGGTATTATGTGGTAAAATCGTCTTTTTATTACACGGCAATCATTTTGAGAGGTGCCTAAATGGCAACAGCTGAATTAGAATCAATTTTGGATCTTAATACACTGGAGCAGTACTGCAGTGCAATTGGCGCAGGTACGCTACTTAAAAGTGTTGTATTGTTTGAACAGTTAATGCCTGAATATGTCGGTAACTTAGTCAATGCATATGAAGCAAACGATAAAGACACACTATGTAGTGAAGCTCATAAGTTTAAAGGAGCTGCTGGATCAGTTGGCCTTAAACGTATCCAACAGTTTGCGCAACTTCTTCAACATGGCGAAGAGGCAGCTTGGGCTGACGAGCATTCAACTTGGTTAAATGAAATTGTTAACTATGGCTCTAGTGATCTGCAAGAGTTAAAGCAATATCTTGAATCAAAAGCATAAGCTCTGATTTAAATATTGTAATGGCGCTGCTTAGTTGACTAAGCAGCGCCATTTTTTTACCTATCTATTTCCCTATCTATATATCAAGATATTCTCAATCGTTAAGTCGTCAACTTTATTGCGACTGTTTGCGCCGCTTCACATTCTGTTAGATATTTTCAAGGATGCCTTAAGTAATCTATGGTAAGGTTAAATTGAACTATTCGATAAATAATGTCATTGGTAATCTGCTTTATGAAACATCTTCCGAGTTTAAAAAACCTGTTTTATTTGGTTAATTTACATCAAGAACAAAATTTTAATCGCGCCGCAAAAATTTGCCATGTTAGCCAGTCAACTTTATCCAGTGGTATTCAGAACCTTGAAGAACAATTGGGTCATCAACTGATTGAGCGTGACCACAAGTCCTTTATTTTTACCGCTATTGGTGAAGAGGTGGTATTGCGATCACGTAAATTATTGACTGATGTCGATGACTTGGTCGAGCTTGTTAAACACCAAGGCGAGCCGATGACGGGCGAAATTCGTTTGGGCTGTATTCCAACGATCGCGCCTTTTCTTCTCAGTCGAGTGGTTCAGCATTGCAAAGAGGTTTATCCAAATCTCACCCTGTTCCTTAAAGAAGACACCACCGATAGGTTGGTGGATGCGCTTGGTAAAGGTGAGCTGGATCTATTGTTATTAGCCTTACCTGTTGATACTAGCGGTTACCACAGTATGAAGGTGGGTATTGACCCTTTTAAAATGGTGGTGCATGAAGATCTCAGCGATGCGATTCATGAGCCTATAGATTATCAGGACCTGCCTGACGAAAGTATCTTTTTACTGCAGGCTGAACACTGTATTACCGGTCATGCTATCAGTGCTTGTCAGTTAGGGGAAAGCACCAAGATTAATCCGTTTGCAGCAACAAGCCTGCATACCCTCGTGCAGATGGTTAACTGCAAGTTAGGCACCACCTTTTTGCCACAAATGGCGATAGATGCAGGGATCTTAAACAATACTGAGCTAACGACTATGGCGCCTCCAGGCGATACGCCATACCGAGATATTGGCCTAGTTTGGCGTCAAACCTCGAGCCGGATTCTAACATTTAGAACGCTCGGATTAGAGATCCAAAAGTTGCTTGAGCAAAATAATTAATGAGTTGAATATAGAGAATGGTAAAAGACCGATACTGTATATCGGTCTTTTTATATCTAGGGTTTCTAAAGCACTAAGAAGGCGTTTTAGGAGTCACACCAAATACTTCGATTGAGTGCTGCTTTCCTTTAAGCTTGATTGGCCCGAGGCTATTAAGGTTATAGCGCGTGTCGGCAAAATCGAGTCGAGACTTTAACGAGCCAGAGATCAGCATCCTTTGCCCGAGTGGATTACATTGATCTTGCAGTCTTGCTAAGGTATTGAGTACATCGCTAAAAAAACTAATCTCTTGTTTCTGTACACCAACAACCGCAGCTACCACTTGTCCACAATGGGCAGCGGCCTTAAATTTAGGTACAAAGCCATACTGCTCTTCAAAATACAGCCGTTGCCAGCTCAATTGCTGTGAGAATTCGTGATAGATATTAAAGCAGCGATCTTGCTTGATGCCATCTTTTAGCGGCCAATGTATGAGAACTGCATCACCCATATAGCGATAGATTTCAGCTTCGTTGTTGGTCACTGTATCCGCCAATAAACTAAAACTATCTTGGATCAATCGGCTGAAGCGGTAATCACCTAAAGACTCTGCATGTGTGGTAGAGGCAACCATATCCAGATAGAGGAATAAGCGCTGTTCATAGCGTGGTTTATGGTACTTACCTAGACCAATATTAAATAAAACCCTTGGCCCGACGAGTAGCGCCATTTGTTCGATAAATGCCAGGCCAACTCTTACAACGACTAAATACACTATTAACGCTTGGAAAGCAGGACTATACAAGATATGCGCTGTTAGCATCTGCCTTAAGGTTGTCATGTGGTTTTCGATAGCCCACATGTTTAAGTACTGGGTGATGTACGCAAGGGTCGTTGCACCAAGTAGAAGAAATAGTCCCTTAAATATGACTGAGAATACGTAGGGTAGGCGGTTAATCGCGCTGAAATCGGCAATGAGGTTAGACATCCAGTGAAGGCTGCCAAAAATAATTCCCATGTAAATTGAAAGCGTCGCTAAATCAGCGGAACCAATGGCCCACTGTGGAAGTTCTGGAGTCTGCGCGTATCTGAAAAATACGAACGCCGCCATGGCTGCAGTCCAAGCGAAAATAGCGAAGGCTAACTTCTTCGCTTGTATACGTGCTCTCACAGTTTTAGGTTTACTCAACTACGTCTTTTTTAAGATGGGCTAGTTTATAGAAAATCACCTTACTATATCCAGTAGTATTTGTGATCTAAGTCAAATGAATGCCAGTTTTGGAGCGAAATTTACTCAAAGTAGCTCAGAAAGGATCTTTTGAGTAAATTGAGTCTTCAAATAAAAGCCACGTGGGTTAGTTTGAGACTGCGATCCATTGTGATCAATACTCTGGGTGAGCACTTGGCTGTTGGCCGCTTTTGGACGTAATTGTAACACCTCGCCATGACGAGCTGTAATGCTTTCGACTTTACCGAGAGCAATTAACTCCATGATCTCTTCCCAATCTTGTTTCAATAATGCAGCCTCTTCGAGGGAAGGGCTCCATAAAACAGGAGAACCTATCTGACGCTCTGCCAGTGGGATCTCTCTAGCACCTTGAACTGGGATCCACAGTACTTGCTGTAATTTGTGGCAAACAACGCTGTTTTCCCAAGTCAGACCGAGGATGTTAGTCAGTGGGGCAACGGTCACATAAGTCGTTTCTAGGACTTTACCGACTTGGTTTACCGGAATTGTTTTTAGCTCTACGCCTAAATGAATGAAATCAGGTTCAGGTTTTGAACCTGCAAGGGCGCCAAGTTCAAGCTCAATTAACTGACCAACCCAGCCTTTATGGCGTTTTAGATCTTGTGGGATCTCGACTTGATGGTAGTTTGCTAATTGTCCGAGTGTCAGCCCTGCCATGGCTTCTGCACGGGACATAAGCTCATCGAGGCTATCAGGAGGTAGTGTTGATTTTTTCATGGCGAAGATTTTACTAAAGTTTTGGCGATTAGCAAATGCGGTTAAAATTCGAACAAGGGTTTCTGGTTAATAGTAACGATGCTCAAGTATATTATAACGTGATGAAATTAAACGGTTAAATGGTTTTACCTATTCAAGTCAGAGATAAGTTGTTCAACTTACTCCTGTTGTTTCCCTAATTTTCCAACATAGTTATCCACAGATTTACTGGATAACTTCCGTTTTTATGGTTGCTACTGTAATGAATGTGATCTGTCAATGCTATTAAGTGGTGATTATTTGCTTTTTTTTACCATGTTATACTTGCACTTGTGAATAACATCATTATCAATGCTCGTAAGTTTTCCTTTTTAATTTGACTGGTCAAATTGTGTGCTGTTGTGGTTGTTGGATCTTTTCTTATATACGTCTTTGTTTTTATTGTGTTGTTTTTATTGTGTTTTTTAATCTTTTTCGTTCGGGGAAAATAATTTGTTGTCGCTAGTTACAGCAATGGTTTGTAGAGTTTTATTGAGTTTCCAACAGAGATATCCACAGATTCTGTGGATATGATCGCGCTTATAGTTTTGTGCCTGTTGATAAAGTTCGCCTTTTGTTTGATTTATCCAACGAATATGCGAAACAGAGATTTGCTGCGGCGCAAGCTTTATGAAACAATCAATTCATTAATATTTAAAAGTTTGGAGTCCATGTGATTGATAGTGACGGCTTTCGTGCAAATGTGGGCATCATTATCTGTAATCGCTCTGGGCAGGTTATGTGGGCTAGAAGATTTGGCCAACATTCCTGGCAATTTCCTCAAGGTGGCGTTGATGAAGGTGAGTCAGCAGAAGAAGCCATGTATCGTGAATTATTCGAAGAAGTAGGATTAAGGCCAGAACACGTGCAAATCCTAGCATCAACACGATCTTGGTTACGATATAGATTACCTAAGCGATTGATCAGACAAGATAGTAAACCCGTTTGTATTGGGCAAAAGCAGAAATGGTTTTTGCTGCAGCTAAAAAGTAATGAAAATGCAATTGATCTTAATGCATGTGGTCATCCTGAGTTTGATGATTGGCGCTGGGTCAGTTATTGGTATCCTGTGAGACAAGTGGTTTCATTTAAACGGGATGTCTACCGTAAAGTAATGAAAGAGTTTGCGCCGACAACGTTACCTTTGCAGGTAAAAGAGTCGAACTATAAAAGAAGAGGAATGCGCAGAAATTAGTTAAGAGAGGTTTGCGTTAGTGCTAAAAACACTTAGGGATATCACACAAGTTGTTGCTTCAGCTCGCGATCTTGAATACGCACTGGAGCAACTGGTAACGCAAACAAAACAAGCTATGGCGACAGAGTGTTGCTCTGTCTATGTTTTAGAAGAGCAACAACTTATTCTATCTGCGACTGATGGATTAGAGCAGAGCGCCGTCAATCGAGTTAAATTACCATTGACCCAAGGATTGGTAGGCTTAGTTGCCCAGCGCGAGGAAGCTGTCAACCTTGCTGATGCATCATCTCATCCCCGCTTTAAGTTAATCCCTGAAGTCTCTGAAGAAGCTTATAATGCATTTCTTGCTGTACCGATTGTTTACCAAAAGTCAGTTATCGGTGTCATTGTTGTGCAGCAAACACGGGCTCGACAATTTAGTGAAGGCGAAGAAGCTTTTTTAATGACCTTGGCGGCACAGCTCGCCATGGCGATTAAAGGCCTTAAACGCAGGGCGTTAGTCAATCACGGCGCGCTACAACCTCTTTATTACGAAGGTAAATCGGCATCTAAAGGTATTGCTATCGCTAAAGCATTATTGCTTGGTGGGCAGCTCTCTTTTGCGCTAGAAGAGCGTGAAAGTGCCAACATCGCACAGGAGGAAGTTCGTCTTAAGTTAGCCATGAATCGCTGCAAGGATACCTTAGGTAACTTATCCCAGCGTTTTGACAGGGAAAAAGATGAAGAAGCAGCTTCTATTTTCACAGCACTATTATTGTTGCTTGAAAAAGCAAGCTTAGCTGGAGAGTACATTAAGGAAGTCCGTCTCGGCTGGAGTGCTGAAACTGCAGTATGTAGAGTATCTAAACGTTATATCGCTCATTTTAATGATATGGAAGATCGCTACTTAAAAGAGCGTGCAAGTGACATTAAAGATGTAGGTTTGCGTGTCCTTAGGCAGCTTATTGAGCCTGAAAAGATCTTCTTAGAGCCTGAAACGCCAGTTATTTTGATTGTGCGAGAAGCCAGTACCACTTTACTTGCGGAGTTCCCGAGACAAAAACTTGCAGGGATTGTGACTGAGCTTGGAGGGGTAAATTCTCATGCTGCTATTTTGGCGCGAGCATTAGGCGTTCCTGCAATTATTGGCGTGAACGGTATTTTGAATGCCAATCTTGATAAGCGCCAAGTGGTTATCAACGCTAATCGAGGCCAGTTGCTCGTTGAGCCTTCATCAACTATTTTATCTGAATATAGAAGTTTAATCGCGGCTGAAAAAGCCTTGCAACGTCGCTACGCTGCAGAGCTACCTTTGTCGACGGTGACACTCGATGGTCATCGAGTCTATCTGTATATCAATAGCGGCTTAATCAGTAGTATCGACTCGGACACTGGCTGTGATTCAGATGGTATCGGATTGTACCGCACTGAGATCCTGTTTATGTTGAAGCAGTGTTTCCCTGGAGAGGCAGAGCAATTAGAGGTTTACCGCAAGGTGCTAAATGCTGCCAAAGGTAAACCTGTGGTTATGCGTACATTAGATGTTGGTGGTGACAAACCTCTCGATTATTTTCCGATTGTCGAAGATAACCCCTTTCTTGGTTGGCGTGGAATTCGGTTGAGCCTAGATCATCCTGAACTTTTTTTAGTGCAGTTACGAGCCATGTTGCAAGCGGCTAGTGACAGCGACCAACTGCATGTTTTATTGCCTATGGTGAGTAATCTAGAAGAGATCGACCTTGCGTTGGTATATTTTGAGCAGGCTCATCAGGAACTAACTGCGGAGTTGGGAAAGCCGATTCTAATGCCTAAAGTAGGCATTATGTTAGAAGTGCCGGTACTGTTATATCAGTTAGATGAAGTCGCCAAACGGGTCGACTTTGTTTCTGTCGGCTCAAATGACCTCACTCAGTACCTGTTGGCTGTTGATCGCAATAACCCTAGTGTGAATGCACTTTTTGATAGTTTTCATCCTGGAGTGCTAAGGGCGCTTAAGTTCGCTATTGAGCGTTGTGACGTTAATCAGTTACCTATAAGTGTATGTGGTGAATTGGCAGGCGAACCTGCTGGGGCACTGTTACTCGTGGCGATGGGTTATAACCAACTCAGTATGAACCAAGCGAGTTTATCGCGCATTAACTACTTACTAAGACGAGTATCTAAGAAGGAGCTAAGTCTGCTGTTAGATGATGTGCTTAAGCAGAGCTCTGGTGAAGAGGTAAAAGCACTGGTGACTGAATATTGCCAGGAACGAGGCCTAATGGCGCTGCTTAACTAATTTGCTAGTCGCTAATTTGTTTTAAGCCAGTTAGCTGTTTTATAACGCTGTCGATTGCTTTAAGCTTTGGGCATTAACAGACAAAATTAAGGGTGTTGGCGTGGAAACTTGGCTGGTGGTATTTAGCATATGTTTGGCGCTTGGTGCTGTTATTGGCTTTATGGCAGGATTATTAGGCATTGGTGGTGGTTTAATTGCGGTGCCTGCTTTGCTGCATATACTGCCTAGTGTCGGGATCCCTACCGAACACTTACCCCATGTGGCTATTGCAACATCGCTAGCAGCGATCATTCTTACTTCACTCTCTTCTGCTCGGGCGCACCACAAACGTGAAAACATCCCGTGGCAGCTTTTTAGAAGCATGCTGCCAGGTTTTGTGCTGGGGGCCATCTGTTCTGGATTTATTTCTGAGCTAATTGAAGCCAGCTTTTTACAACAGATTTTTGCTGTATTTGTTATCTTAATGGCCGTTCAAATGGCGTTTCCTTTCCGTCCAAGTACTAATAGCTCAATGCCTAGTACTATGAGCTTGTTTTTAGCTGCTGTTGCTATTGCTATTATTGCGGGCTTGATGGGGATTGGTGGAGGTGTATTGCTTATACCGTTTCTTACTTGGTGCGGTTTACAGATGCGCTATGCGATTGGCTTTTCATCAGCGACCGGACTATTAATCGCGCTATTTGGTAGCATTGGGTATACATTGGCTGGCTGGAATGTGGCAACGCTACCAGAGGGAACGATAGGCTTTATTTATCTGCCTGCATTGGTGGGGATTGCTACTACATCGATACTTATTGCGCCGTTAGGGGCCAAGGCTGCGACGAATTGGCCTACAGCTAAACTCAAAAAAATATTTGCAGTGTTCCTCGCCTTTGTTGGTTTAAAGCTGGTATTAACATAAGACTTTAACAACAATCGAGTTATTTTTTATCACCCTTAAACTGCTATTAATACGGTTTAAGTTTTTATTTTTATAGGTAATAGTAATGAAACAGTATTTAGAACTTTGTCAAAGAATCATTGATGAAGGCACATGGGTTGAGAATAGTCGTACCGGTAAACGCTGCTTGACTGTGATTAATGCTGACTTGGTTTACCACGTAGATAAAAATGAGTTTCCACTGATCACGACCCGTAAAAGCTTTTGGAAGGCAGCGATTGCTGAGATGCTTGGCTATATCCGTGGCTACGATAACGCTGCCGATTTTCGTAAAATTGGTGCCAAGACATGGGATGCCAATGCTAACGACAACCAAGCGTGGCTCAATAACACCCACCGTAAGGGCACTGATGATATGGGGCGGGTTTATGGAGTACAGGGCCGCTCATGGAGCAAGCCTGATGGCGGTTCAGTTGACCAATTGCGTAAAATTGTTGATAACCTTTCTAAAGGGATTGATGATAGAGGGGAAATCCTAAGCTTTTATAATCCTGGTGAATTTCACATGGGGTGCCTAAGGCCTTGTATGCATACTCATAACTTCTCGCTACTAGGTGATACATTGCACCTGACTAGCTTTCAGCGTTCTTGTGATGTGCCCTTAGGTCTTAACTTTAATCAGGTGCAGGTATTCGCCTTGTTAGCATTAATCGCCCAGATAACAGGTCACAAAGCAGGTACCGCTTACCATAAAATAGTCAATGCACATATTTATGAAGATCAGTTAGAACTGATGCAAAACGTGCAACTAAAACGCAGCCCATTTCCATCGCCTCAGTTATCGATAAACCCCGACATTAAGTCGTTAGAAGATTTGGAAACTTGGGTAACAATGGATGATTTTGAAGTAACAGGCTATGAACACCATGAAGGGATCCGCTACCCCTTCTCTGTATAGCTAAGCCAGTATCCGACTCGCTTTGGTCGAAATATTCGAGGCGAGTCAATTTTTTTAAATGCATAGCTAGTCACATATTACAGCTGGTTTTAACAAGTAAGCAGTCAACTAAGTTGTTTTTTAGTTCAAAAGGATAGCTTCACCGACAATTCTACGCCATTTAATTGCCCTTGATTCTTTATGTACAATTTGGATTGATATTTAGTCATCTCAAGTCCATACTGGATACCTCGGATATTCCGATGTTTAACTCTGAAGTAAACGATTATTCAGCTTGAGAGTAATCGGCTACACTCGTTACATTGAGATTTTATGGAGCGTAATATGGAACGGGCAATTAGGAATTTTCTAAGCCAAGAATCAGCAGGTGGCATTCTATTGATGATTGCTGTTGTGCTAGCAATGATTTTAGCAAACTCACCTTTATCAGGCATGTACCAAGGTTTTCTTGAGACTGAGATGCAGGTGCGTGTCGGTAGTTTAGATATTGATAAAACATTGATCCACTGGATTAATGATGGACTGATGGCGCTGTTCTTCATGCTTATTGGTCTGGAAGTTAAACGAGAGCTTTTAGAAGGCGCGTTATCAAGTCGAGCACAGGCGTCCTTGCCAACCTTCGCTGCCATCGGTGGTATGCTATTTCCTGCTGCCGTTTATTTAATGTTCAACTATGCCGATCCAATTACTCAGGTTGGTTGGGCGATACCCGCCGCAACAGATATTGCATTTGCATTGGGTATTATGGCGTTGCTCGGCAGCCGTGTGCCGGTTGCACTTAAAGTATTCTTACTAGCACTAGCTATTATTGATGATTTGGGCGTCGTGGTGATTATCGCGCTGTTTTATAGTACTGATTTATCGACGATTAGCTTGGTGGTTGCCGCTGCGGCTATTGTCGGCTTGATTGGGCTGAATCGAAAAGGTGTAACGGCGCTCGGCCCTTATGGGGTATTAGGTTTAATCTTATGGATTGCCGTACTTAAGTCTGGCGTGCATGCAACGTTAGCGGGTGTGATTATCGCTTTCTGTATACCGTTACGTGCTAAAGATGGTTCATCGCCTTCTGAGAGCTTAGAGCATAGCTTGCATCCTTGGAGCACATTTATCATCTTGCCTATTTTTGCCTTTGCAAACGCAGGTGTTGATTTAAGCGGCATGAGCTTAAGTTCATTGTTATCGCCAGTACCGTTGGGCATTGCGTTAGGTCTTCTAGTCGGTAAGCCATTGGGTATTATGTTATTTAGCTTTATCGCTGTGAAACTTAAACTTGCTGTATTGCCTGATGGTGTGGGTTGGAAGCAGATTATTCCAGTCTCTGTAATGTGTGGTATCGGTTTCACCATGTCGATGTTTATCTCTTCACTCGCATTTGTGGGAGAGGGGGCGATGTATGGTGACTATGCTCGACTAGGGATCTTGTTAGGCTCAATTGCATCAGCGGTGATTGGTTACTTCTGGTTGTCTAAAGTATTGCCTGAAAAAGGAGAGAAAGCATGAGGATTGCACTAATAGCGTTGGTACTGGGTTTAGGTTTTACTGCGACCGCTTCCGCTTCACAGATTGAAGCGTGTAACTTAGATATCAATGATGCACATTGTCAGAACTATCTAGAAGGTGTTGTTGATGGCGCGCTTATGTATAAAGGTGCCGCGGTTGGCGAGCGATTAGAGTCTAATGATTATGAGTCTCGAGCATTGAAATATCGAGGTGGCAAACGCTTCCAAGAAGCTAATCGTACTTTTTGTCAAAACCGAATCCCCGATCGAGATGCGCTGGTATCTGGCTTAGCGGAGGCGTTTAAAGTAGGCAAAATCGAAACCACTGATGACCTTACTACAGCGATGTTCAGTCTAATGGATTGTCAGCGTCTGAAGTAACTCCTTAAGGGCTAGCACAGGTGCTAGCCCTTTTTATATCAACAACGGCATTTTAGATGGCAAATCTTAACTATAATCACCTCTACTATTTTTGGATGATCCAAAAGAAAGGCTCAGTGGCTAAAGCGGCTGAAGCACTGCATTTAACGCCTCAGACTGTCACTGGACAGATCCGCGTGTTAGAGGGGACGCTGAAAGGAAGCCTATTTAAGCGAGTCGGACGTTCACTTGAACCGACAGAGCTTGGAGAGTTGGTATTCCGTTACGCAGATAAGATGTTTAGTTTAAGCTATGAGATGATGGATATTCTTAACTATCAAAGAGATGAGAATATACTATTTGAAGTAGGCATTGCTGCAGCCCTGTCTAAAGCGTTAACCAGCCGAGTGTTACTTTCTGTGGTACCCAGTGATGGTTCGATGCATTTAGCATGTTATGAGGCTACTCATGAAAGCTTAATGGAGCGACTTCGTGGGCATAAGTTAGATATGATTTTGTCTGACTGTGCTGGTGAAAGCCTCAAATATCCCGAGATTTTGTCTAAGCAGCTGGGAGAGAGTGGTATTGCTTTTTTCTCAGCGGAAAGCTATTCCAAAACATTTCCTGAATGTTTAGAGCAAGGCAAATTGCTGATCCCAAGTAGAGGAACGTCATTAGGCCAACAGTTAGTGCGCTGGTTTGATGAGAAAAACCTTAATATCAGTATCCTTGGTGAGTTTGATGACGCGGCAATGATGAAGTCATTTGGATTTTTTAAGCAGGGGATTTTCGTCGCACCCTCTATCTATAAGCAGGATATTTTAGACCGTGGAATGATGTTGCTTGGGGAAACGACCGAGGTAAAAGAGGTTTACCATGTAATGTTTGCCGAACGTATGATTCAGCATCCAGCAGTAAAGCGTTTATTGAATACTGATTTTTCTGAACTCTTTGCGGGGAATGACGTAAAAGTTAAGCAGCTTTAACCACATGTTTTGGCAGTAAAGCTCATTTGGGTATACACTAGCGCCACTGTAAGAGATTGGAGTAATAAACTTGTCGGAATCATTGCCAGAACCCATGAAAATAGCAAGAGTACGATGGGCTTGTCGCCGAGGCATGTTAGAGCTAGATGTGTTGTTTCAGCCTTTTGTTGAAAAACATTATCAAGCGATGACGAATGCTGACAAAGCGGTTTTTGTTAAACTACTTGAGTGCGAAGACCCTGAGTTGTTTGCTTGGTTTATGGGACATGAAGTTTGTAAGAACCCTGAGTTTGCAGATATGATTGTCAGAGTTCGTGGGCGCCCAGCAGCTTAGCTTTAACCTTTATAGCTCTTTCGGTCAGCGCTTATCGTTGACCGTTATCGCTGCCATTTGCTTAACCTCCTTTTTAATCTGGCCCTATTCTGAGTCGCTTTTTATCTTTGTGAGTAAAATACTCACTTTTACCTTATGCTGTAGTTTTTTTGCATGGCAGTATTGGCGCTTAAGAAACTGGAATTGCCAGTTTATCTTATCGGCGGACGGACATGGGCAGCTGAATCAACAACAAAGCTTTATCGTTAAAGGCAAACCTATAGTGACGCCTTTTGCTGTGATATTTGATGTTGCTTGTGAGCAGGAGATAAAAAGGCTAGTTGTATGGCGAGATATGTTAGACGACACAAATTACCGTAATTTGTGTCGTCTATTACTGCTTGCTTACCGAAATCGATTAAAGTAAGCCGATTACTTAGGTTGTAATATTGTCGGCTTAGGTGATGCTTCTTTCTCAGGATGATCAATGTTGTAATGCAGCCCGCGACTCTCTTTACGCTCCATGGCACAGCGAATAATGAGTTCGGCAACTTGTACAAGGTTACGTAGCTCTAACAGATTATTACTGACTCTAAAGTTACTGTAATATTCTTGGATCTCTTGCTGCAACATCACGCAGCGTCTTAGCGCGCGCTCTAAACGTTTATCAGAACGGACAATACCGACATAATCCCACATAAACAGGCGTAGCTCGTGCCAGTTGTGGGCAATTACCACCTCTTCATCTGAGTTTGATACTTGGCTTTCATCCCAAGCGGGCAATGTGCCTGGCATTGGGATTTTAGCGAGTTGGCTTTCAATATCTTCTGCAGCCGCTCTAGCAAATACTAAACACTCTAATAGCGAGTTACTGGCTAAACGATTCGCACCATGCAGACCTGTGTATGCGACTTCGCCAATAGCGTATAAGCCGTTGAGGTCGGTTTGTCCGTGTAAATCTGTCATCACACCGCCGCAGGTATAGTGGGCTGCAGGCACAACTGGTATCGGATCGGTGGTGATATCAATACCAAACTCTAAACAGCGTTTATGAATGGTAGGGAAATGCTTAATAATAAAATCTGCGGGTTTGTGAGTGATATCCAAATAGACACAATCAGAACCTAAACGTTTCATCTCATAATCGATTGCTCTAGCGACGATATCCCGCGGTGCCAGTTCTGCTCTGTCATCAAACTCTGGCATAAAGCGGCTGCCATCAGGGCGACGTAAATAGGCGCCTTCGCCCCTGAGTGCTTCGGTCAACAAAAAGTTGCGTGCATCAGCATGATATAGGCAGGTTGGGTGGAATTGATTAAACTCCATATTGGCAACTCGGCAGCCTGAACGCCAAGCCATGGCGATACCATCGCCTGAAGCTACATCTGGATTAGATGTATATTGATAAACTTTTGAACTACCACCTGTTGCTAATGCTACAAAGCGTGCTTTTACTGTTTCGACTTGCTCTAAATCTCGATTCCAGACATAGGCACCTTGTACACGGTTACCAGGCCTCTCTAGTTTACGAGTCGTAATCAAGTCGATGGCATTATAACGTTCGAGCACTTGGATATTTGGGTGGCGACTGGCTCGCTCTTGCAAGGTAACTTGTACTTCTTTACCTGTTGCATCGGCGGCATGCAGTATCCGACGATGACTATGACCACCTTCACGTGTTAAGTGATAAGGCGCGTCATCGACGCTGCCATCTGCAGTTTCTTCTTTGTCGAAGGCGACGCCACAATCAATCAGCCATTGCATCGATGCGCGTGCATTTTCGGCTGTAAACTTGACTACTGGCTCGTCACAAAGCCCCGCTCCTGCGACTAATGTATCGGCAACATGAGACTCAATCGTGTCCTCTTCATCGAAAACGGAGGCTATACCACCCTGAGCGTAATAGGTTGAACCCTCGCTTAAAGGACCTTTGGAAAGTAAAATAACTTTTGATTTTTCAGCGAGATGCAGTGCAAGGGTTAGCCCCGCAGCACCACTACCAATAACCAAAATATCAGATTGGTGTTCAACTACTTGTTTCATCAGGTATCATAGAGTCATCTGGGAATTCGGACTATGTTAAACCAAGATGCCGTTTATGGATACTTATCAAGTTCGCATATTACTTGTTGTATCTAATTAACGTTAAGTATTTTTCAGTACTGTTTGCAAACACTGTAGCCCTTAAGCCTGCTTTTATTATCAAATATAACGTGATAAAACTGGGTGATTAACAGATTTTTGTGATGGCTAACTCAACAAGTAAAACATTCAGTGCAGATGGACAGCATTTTGGTGTGTTATATGGGTATGTTTTCAGGTAATCAACTTTTTAAGTTTGCTTCCAAAAAAAAGAAAATGACACATTTTCACATTTTTATAGAACTTTTTTGAAACTCGCTAGTCTACATAAGTGAATATGATTCGAGCGGCTGAGAAATCAGTATTAGATTTAGGAGTAGTCGGCTCGGATGAGTGGACAAATAAGTGATCAACAATTAGTTGAGCGCGTGCAGCGTGGTGATAAGAACGCTTTTAACCTTTTAGTACAAAAATATCAAAACAAGGTCGTGAATCTGATATCGCGTTATGTACGAAATCAGGCCGATGTTGCAGATGTGTCGCAAGAAGCTTTTATAAAAGCTTATCGAGCGTTACCGAACTTTAGGGGCGAAAGTGCGTTTTACACATGGCTGTATCGCATTGCAGTTAATACTGCAAAGAATCATCTGGTCGCACAAGGGCGTAGAGCGCCTGCGAATGATGTCGATGCTGAAGAAGCTGAATACTATGATGGCAGCGATGCGTTAAAGGAGTTTGCATCTCCAGAGCGACTCGTTTTGTCAGATGAGATTCAAAAGGTCGTTTTCGACACTTTAGACACATTGCCAGAAGAATTGAAAATGGCAATCTCACTTAGAGAACTTGATGGTATGAGTTACGAAGAGATTGCTAATGTCATGGATTGCCCCGTTGGTACTGTAAGATCACGGATCTTCAGAGCACGTGAGGCGATTGATAAAAAGCTTAAGCCGTTGCTAGAACGCTAGCACCCTTGAAAAAAGATAGGTGAACAATGGATAAATTAGGTCAGGAATGGGTATCTGCTGCTGTCGATGGTGAACTCGACGAGCAAACGTTAGCTGAATTAGCAGCTGATGCAGATTCACATGAGCAGTGGCGTGATTATCATATGATTGGTGATGCGATGCGTGGCGAACTGCCACAAGCAGTATCTATTGATCTGAGTGCTAGTATCATGGCTGCGATTGATGAAGAGCCTGCTATTATTGCTCCTAAGCAAACTGCTGTTAAAGCGGCCACAAAGCCTACTTCAAGTAAAGTTGTGCCACTATTTAAGCAATTTGGGCAGTATGCTATTGCAGCGACCGTTGCTATGGTTGCAGTGGTTGGTGTGCAAAATTATAACCAAGAGACATTGCTAGATAACTCTCCTTTACCTGTTTTGAACACTAGACCTCTCATTGGTAGTGCATCACCGGTAAGCTTGCAGACTGGCGCAGTACAGCAGAATCAAAGCTATACTAATGAACAAGTCGTTGATCAGCGTCGTCGTATTAACTCCTACATTCAAGATCATATGTTACAACAAAGATTGAATAATGGTGCGGTTATAGAGGACAATAGAGAGGTAGATACGATACCTGTCAATCAGTAACAAGGAGTTAGCTTGCGTCTAATCCTACTGGCTATTCTAGCCATGAGTTTTCCCGCGATGGCGCGGGAAGATATGCCCGCCAAAGCTTGGCTTGAAAATATGAGCCAAGCACTGCGCGAACAAGAATTCAAAATATCCCTAATACAAATTCAAGCCGATCATATTCGTCCTTTGGTTTATATTCATGGCAAAGTTCAAGATCAAGAGGTGGCATTTCTAGAACACCTAAATGGCCCGCCTAAGAATGCTGTTCGAGTTGGTAATACTGTTACTTTCATTGAGCATGACCAACCTGCTTATAGTGTTCATGCAAAACGTATTCAAGGGGTTATTCCTGCCGCTTTCGCTGATGATATCTCTAATCTAGAAGCTGGATACCAGTTTGTATTAGGTGGCAGAAGCAGAATTGCAGGACGACCAGGACAATTGGTACGCATCATACCTAACGATGATAATCGATATGGTTATCAAGTTTGGCTTGATATGGACACCTTCTTGCCGCTGCGATTTGACATGATTAATAATGATAAGCAGCTGTTAGAGCAGCTTATGGTCGTCGAGCTATTAGTTTTAGAAGAGGTGCCATCTATACTTAAGGAGGCGCACAAGCAGGAGTGGCCGGCAGTAATGGCGCAATCTGAACGTGCAGCAGGTGAAGATTGGAAGTTTGGTTGGTTACCGAAAGGCTTTAAAGTGCTGGTAAAAGATCAGCATCGATTAATTGGTAGCAAAGAAGCTGTAGAGTACATTGCGATTAGTGATGGCCTTGCCAGCATCTCGGTTTATGTTGCTAAAGCAGGCGATGCGCCACTTCCAGATGAATTGGTTACCCGTAACGGTTTATCGCTTGCTACTGAACGTGTTGGTAATGCAGAGGTTGTTGCTGTAGGTAAAGTGCCAGCCGAAACGTTAAGCCGCATTGCTCAAAGCATTATGTTGCAGTAAAAGGTTTATCACCATGATGGAAGAGGTTGCCAAAGTTGTCGCTAACAGTAACTCTGGCTGGGTCGTTGTAGAAGTTGAGATGAAGAGTGCTTGTAATCACTGCGACAGCAGTGATTCATGCGGTACCTCAGCCGTTGCTAAAGCCTTTTCACCAAAGGTTCAGCGTTTTTCTATTGAAACCGAACGTGCTTTTGCAACTGGAGAACGCTTAAAACTCGGTCTTCCGGAAAGTGTTATTCTGAAAGCCGCGATGTTGGTTTACATCCTGCCTCTAGTCGGTTTTTTCATCGGTGCTTATACCGGTAACTTATTGGCTACAGGCTTAGAGGTGAATCAAGACTTGTTGTCTATTGCTTTTGCATTAGTTGGTGGCGTCGCTTCTTGGGCCTTAGGAAAGAAATTCGCTAAGGCCTTAGAGGAAAAGGCGCAACCAATCATTATAAAATCTCTTGGTAAGCCTATAGATATAGCGCAGTAACCGCAGATACTTGGCCTCTGGCATAACTTTCCAATTCAAAAGCATGATAAAAATTGGTATTAAAGCCGCAATCGGGTACAATTCTGCACCTTAAAAATTCTTTTCAACTTCGAGTTAAGTCATCCCAGCATAATGAAGCATATTAGAAACTTTTCAATTATTGCCCATATTGACCACGGCAAGTCAACACTCTCAGATCGCCTTATTCATGAATGCGGTGGCTTAACCGATCGTGAAATGGCCGCACAGGTTCTCGACTCAATGGACATTGAGCGTGAACGCGGTATTACGATTAAAGCGCAAAGTGTTACTTTGGATTATAAAGCTAATGATGGTGAGACTTACCAACTTAACTTTATTGATACCCCTGGCCACGTCGATTTCTCCTATGAAGTATCACGTTCTTTAGCGGCTTGTGAAGGCGCGCTATTGGTAGTTGACGCTGGTCAAGGTGTTGAAGCGCAAACCCTAGCGAACTGTTACACCGCACTTGAAATGGATATGGACGTTGTGCCTGTTCTGAACAAGATCGATCTGCCACAGGCTGATCCAGACCGTGTAGCGGAAGAGATTGAAGATATTGTAGGCATTGAGGCGGCTGACGCTGTGCGTTGCTCGGCTAAAACCGGTGTCGGTATCAAAGATGTGTTGGAAGTGATTGTTGAGCAAATTCCACCACCTGAAGGTAATGAAGAAGGGCCTCTGCAGGCACTGATCATTGATTCATGGTTTGATAGTTATTTAGGTGTTGTATCTTTAGTGCGTATTAAAAATGGCGTATTAAAGAAGGGCGACAAGTTTAAAGTTATGTCTACAGGTCAGACTCATACTGCTGATCGTGTGGGGATTTTTACTCCGAAACAAACTGATACTCCACAGTTAAAAACTGGCGAAGTAGGCTTTGTTATTGCGGGTATTAAAGAGATCCACGGCGCACCAGTGGGTGATACGCTGACTCATGCAAAGCATGGCGCACTTGAGCCATTACCTGGTTTTAAGAAAGTTAAACCACAGGTATACGCGGGCTTATTCCCTATCTCAACCGATGATTACGAGAGCTTCCGTGATGCGCTTAACAAGCTAAGCTTGAATGATGCATCATTGTTTTTCGAGCCTGAAACCTCATCAGCTCTCGGTTTTGGTTTCCGTATTGGCTTCTTGGGTCTGCTCCACATGGAGATCATTCAAGAGCGTCTAGAACGTGAATATAACCTAGAGCTTATTACTACAGCACCTACGGTAGTGTATGAGATCGTCCAGACCAATGGCGAGACTATTTATGTCGATAACCCATCGGATCTACCCGCGATTAATAACATTGAAGAGATGCGTGAGCCAATTGTAGAGACCAATATTCTGGTACCAAAAGAATATTTAGGTAACGTTATTACTCTGTGTGTGGAAAAGCGTGGTGTACAAACCAACCTGGTTTATCATGGAAACCAAGTGGCATTGACCTACGAATTACCAATGGCAGAAGTGGTTATGGACTTCTTTGACCGTCTAAAATCAACCAGCCGTGGTTATGCATCGCTTGAATATAACTTTGTCCGCTTTGAGCCTGCTGACATGGTACGTTTAGATATCTTGATTAATGGTGACAGAGTCGATGCGTTGGCAATGATCATCCATAAAGGGTTGATCCGTACTAAAGGTCTTGCTCTTGTAAATAAGATGAAAGAGCTTATTCCTCGTCAGATGTTTGATATTGCGGTTCAAGCTGCTGTAGGTAGTCAGATTATTGCACGCTCTTCGATTAAGGCGATGCGTAAAGACGTAACAGCTAAGTGTTACGGCGGTGACGTATCACGTAAGAAGAAGTTATTGCAGAAGCAAAAAGACGGTAAGAAACGCATGAAGCAAGTGGGTAACGTAGAAGTTCCACAAGAAGCGTTCTTAGCAGTGTTGAAGCTTAACGATTAAGCTAATTCGTTAAGATTTGTTAATATATCGCTAGTCTTTGCGCCGCAGTTTGCGGCGCTTTCATTACTGGCGTATAACCATAGTGACATCGGCATTTTAGTCGCTACTCAATTATGTTTGGCAGGAGTTAATTAATAATGGCAGCCTATTTTTCGCTAATTCTAGTTTTGGTCACTTTAGGCAGTGGCCTTGTTTGGATGGCTGATGCGCTTGTATTTGCCCCTAAGCGTCGTGAGAAGTTGGCAATGGCTCAAGCTGCTGAAGCTGAGTTAAGTGAAGAGAATGCAGAAGTGATACTGCGCGAATCGGCGTTTGTTGAAACATCAAAGTCTATCTTTCCTGTTATCGCATTCGTGCTTATTTTGCGCTCTTTTATTTATGAGCCGTTTCAAATCCCATCAGGTTCAATGATGCCAACATTGCTGGTTGGTGATTTTATTCTGGTAGAAAAATTTAGCTACGGGATTAAAGATCCTGTTTGGCGCACAACGTTAAAAGAAACCGGTAAGCCTGAACGCGGTGACGTTGCCGTCTTTAAGTACCCAGAAAACCCACAGATTGATTACATCAAGCGTATTGTAGGTTTGCCGGGCGACCGCATTGTTTACCGCAATAAGCAGCTTTATATCCAAGCTGCTTGTGCAGAAGGTCAAAGTCCTTGCCCAGAGCTAAAAGCCGTTGAAAGAGTATCGGTTAATCGCGGCGAGTTTTCGCAAGACGGTACGCCATTGTTACGCTTTAAAGAGCAAATTGGTGATGTGACTCATGACATTTTAATCAATCCATCACGACCTGACATGATCAACTACTATCACCGCCAAGAGAATGTGCCGTTGACCGAGTTTATCGTGCCAGAAGGTCAATACTTTGCAATGGGTGATAACCGCGATAACAGTACTGATAGTCGTTTTTGGGGCTTTGTACCTGAACATAACCTCGTCGGTAAAGCGGTAGCAATATGGATCAGCTTTGAGTTTGACCGAACACCTGCTGACTTTTTGCCAGCTTGGATCCCAACAGGGGTGCGTTTTAACCGTGTAGGCGGAATAGTGTAATATGGAACCGATTAAAAATATCCCTAGACTATGTCGTACATTGGGCTATGAGTTTGCTAAGCAAGCATTATTAGATCAGGCGCTAACACATAGAAGCGCCTCTAATAAGCATAATGAGCGCCTCGAGTTTTTAGGTGACTCAATCTTGTCGATTGTGATTTCAGACGCGCTATATCATCAGTTTCCTAAGGCAACTGAAGGTGATTTGAGCCGAATGCGTGCGACACTGGTTTGCGGGAAAATGTTGGCCGAGATAGCCATTGAGTTCAAGCTTGGTGATTATTTAAAACTTGGGCCCGGTGAATTAAAGAGCGGAGGGTTTAGACGAGAGTCTATATTGGCCGATGCGGTAGAGGCGATCATTGGCGCCATCTACCTGGATTCTGATATAGAGAAATGTCGTAAATTGGTGCTCAACTGGTATGCATCGCGCTTGCAAGTGATTGAACCAATTAATCAGAAAGATCCAAAGACGTTACTTCAAGAACATTTGCAGAAGTTTAGAAAACCGCTGCCAATCTATAAAGTCGTCCATACTGAAGGGGATGCCCATGAGCAAACCTTCACCGTTGAATGTGTTGTAGAAGACTTGAGACAAGCCGTTGTCGGGGTTGCTAGTTCACGCAGAAAAGCAGAGCAAAGTGCAGCCGCTCAAGTGTTGGAGTTAATTAAGAAATGAGTAACGAAAAAGATTTACCCGAGAGCAATGAGCCGAGTCTAGATGACTTACTCGCACAGATGAATAACCCTTCATCTGCAGTAAAGTACGCGGTAACTTATTGCGGTATGGTGGCGATAGTCGGTCGGCCAAACGTTGGTAAATCAACCTTGCTTAACAAATTGTTAGGCCAGAAAATCAGTATTACCTCTAAAAAGCCACAGACGACGCGTCATCGTATTATGGGGATTCATACTGACGGCCCACGTCAGGTGGTGTTTATTGATACACCCGGTCTTCACATGGAAGAAAAGCGTGCCATTAACCGATTAATGAACCGCGCAGCTGCCAGCTCTTTAGCTGAAGTCAGCTTAGTGGTATTTGTGGTTGATGGTATGAATTGGACGCCAGATGACGAGATGGTACTGCGTAAGTTGCAGAGCCGTAATGATGGTCGTAAAACCGTTCTAGCTATCAACAAAGTCGATAACATTAAGGATAAAGAAGCTTTATTTCCGTATCTTGAAGAGTTATCGAAGAAGTTTGAGTTTGATGAAATCCTACCAATCTCTGCGACACAAGGCACCAACGTTCAGCGGATTTTAGATATGTCAGTTGAATCGGTACCTGAGTCTCCACACTTCTTCCCTGAAGATTATGTCACAGACCGTTCACAGAAGTTTATGGCATCGGAAATCGTTCGCGAAAAGTTAATGCGCTTTTTGGGCGATGAACTTCCATACGATTGTACTGTTGAAATTGAGCAGTTTAAAATGATGGAAAATGGTGTCTATCAGATCAACGCGTTAGTACTCGTTGAGCGTGAAACTCAAAAACGCATGGTGATTGGTAACAAAGGCGAGCGCATCAAAAAGATTAGCTCTGCAGCGCGTGTTGATATGGAAACATTGTTTGATAACAAGGTTTTCTTAGAGATGTGGGTGAAGGTTAAATCGGGTTGGGCTGATGATGAGCGTGCACTGCGTAGCTTAGGTTACGGCGAAGAGTAACCGTTACAGTCATAGCGCTGAATAATGCCTCTTTTTAGCAATAGAAAGGGGCATTTTTGTATCCGGCTGGTGCTGGGTGTTTTGCATTGTGGTTGAATGGCTTTATGATGGTTACTCATAGATTTATCTCTTTACTAAGCGGAATTAAATAATCATGGAGCGTGGCTACGTTCTTCATACTAGACCCTTTCGTGAATCGAGTGTGTTGGTCAATTTGTTAGTTGATGGCAGAGGGCGTGTTGATGCTGTTGCTAGACTTGGCAGCAGTAAGAACTCTATTCGCAGCATAGTGCAGCCATTTCAACCACTCATTTTTCAGTTGCAAGGTAAGTCAGATCTTAAAAATTTAAAACAAGTTGAAGCAGCAAGCCCTGCTGTACCGCTATCGGGTGATTGCCTGTATTCAGGCTTGTATCTTAACGAACTGCTTATTCGCTGCCTAACCGTGCAGCATAGCGCTGAAGAGCTGTTTTTTAACTATCATCAGACGTTGATCGCAATGGCAAAGGAGTTTAATCAAAGCCAGTTACGCTATTTTGAGCTGGCGCTACTGCAAGAGTTAGGAACCATGCCGTCGCTTGAGTATGACCCGTCAGGTGCAGAGATGACGGCCAGTGGCTTTTATCGACTGGAACTCGAGCATGGTTTTATGCCGGTAATAGCGACACAATATAATCAGCATAAATTCTTCACTGGTGAGATGCTATTCGCACTTAAACAGCAGACGTTGTCGGCTGAGCACTTTGCCGAAGCGAAAAAGTTGATGCGGCAACTGTTAGCGCCGACACTGGGTGACAAGCCGCTGCACTCACGTAGTTTGTTCATTAAGAAGAGCGCGAGCTCTAGAAAGTGATTCCATGAGATTTACTAGGTTTCACTCAAATAATTCAATGGGGTATAGCTGCTCACGTGCTGGCTATAGACTAAATCTCGCAGTACAATAGCGGCTTTATAAATTCGTTTAATCAAGGAACACACATGAGCCGGATCCTACTGGGCGTTAACATTGACCACATTGCGACTCTACGCCAAGCTCGCGGTACTAACTATCCCGATCCTGTTCATGCTGCCGCAGTCGCCGAACATGCTGGTGCTGAAGGCATAACCATTCATCTACGTGAAGATCGCCGCCATATTATCGATAGAGATGTGTATACCTTAGCGAAGACCCTCAAGACTCGTATGAATTTTGAGATGGCTGTTACTGAAGAGATGCTCAATATTGCTTGCGAGATTAAGCCTGCTTATGTGTGTTTAGTGCCAGAGAAGCGTGAAGAGCTTACGACCGAAGGTGGTCTTGATGTTGCGGGCCAGCAAGATAAGATTGCTGCCGCTGTCACGCGCTTATCGGAAGAGGGCATTAAGGTCTCTTTGTTTATCGACGCTGATAAAGCACAAATTGATGCTGCTGTTGCCGTTGGCGCACCAGTGATAGAGATCCACACAGGCTGTTATGCTGACGCCGAAACTGACACTGAAGCGGCAGCTGAACTTAAACGTATTAGCACTATGGCGACTTACGCTCATGGTAAAGGGCTTGTGGTAAATGCTGGCCATGGTCTGCATTACCATAACGTTAAGCCTATTGCGGCAATTCCTGAGCTGTATGAGCTTAATATTGGCCACGCGATTATAGCCCGCGCAGCGATAGATGGTTTAGCGACAGCAGTTCGTGATATGAAGCAGCTAATGGTTGAAGGTCGCCGCGGCGAGTAATTCGTTGCTGACTAAAGCTTGAGTTGATAAAGCCGAGTGTAGCGTCTAGCTATGCTCGGCTTTTGTTTAGTTATAAATTTAGTGAGAAAGGTAATTTATGATTGTTGGTTTGGGCACTGATATTGTTGAGATTGCGCGCATTGAAGCGCGAGTGATTGCAA
Source organism: Shewanella sp. 10N.286.54.B9 (assembly GCF_041468565.1). Taxonomy (NCBI): domain Bacteria; kingdom Pseudomonadati; phylum Pseudomonadota; class Gammaproteobacteria; order Alteromonadales; family Shewanellaceae; genus Shewanella; species Shewanella sp. 10N.286.54.B9. The sequence goes on along the minus strand of NZ_JBFRIY010000001.1, from coordinate 77,523 downwards.
CGAGTAAGGATGAACTGCTAAACAACCGCTTAGCTAAAAGAGTATTGACGCCACTGGAGCTTGCTTTGTTCGTCGCCTCTTCTAATCCTGGACGCTATTTGGCGAAACGCTTTGCTGCAAAAGAAGCTGCAGCTAAAGCGTTAGGCACTGGTATTGGTCGCGGTGTCTCGTTTCAACATATTGAGATTAGCAATAATGATAATGGCGCTCCTATTGTCACGTTTACAGCTGGCGCAGCCGAAAGGTTGAGCACGCTTGGTGGCGTTCGAGGACATTTATCGATTGCAGATGAAAAACACTATGCGACAGCAACGGTGATCCTAGAAAACTAAAGAGCATGAATAATATCGCTCTAATTAAATGACCTATTCATCATCAAACTGATCTAAAAATGTTCTAGAAGGGACAAAGTATAAGGCCCCAGTTTTAGCATCGACGAAATCTAATAACCGATCATAGTGACCATCTTCATCTGCGTGGATCATCTGGCTAAGAGAGGTCTCAATAATACTCGGTGTTGCCGCGAAGCCAATGAACATGGTGCCATGCTCTAGTGCATTGCCGTAGGGTCTATTTTGTCTAAGCATTTTCACTTCTAAGCCATCGACTTCGACTTTGCTTTTAGCATTGTGTGCCCACGCGGGCTTTTGCAAGTCACTTAATTCTACATTATCCATTTTGGTGCGACCTACAACTTGCTCTTGATACTCGGTGCTCTGTTTATCCCAATCTATTTGTCTATCAACATAACGTTGTACATGTAAGTAGCTACCGCCCTGATGCAGCTCTTGGTCTTCTGCAACGAGTACCGCACGGGCGCGTTCTTCACCGGTTGGATTCTCTGTACCATCGACAAAATCGATCATATCGCGGTTATCTAAATACTTATAACCTTGTATATCCTCAATCAACGTTGCTAGTTGGCTAAAGCTTTTCATTATGTATTTAGCGGCTTGGAAGTTAAGATCAATACGTTCGGATTTGATCATGACAAATATATCACCGCCAGTGGCAGGGAAAAGGCGGCCATCATCACTCATCTCTTTAAACGGATGTAGCTCTGCCGGCATGGGAGATGATGAAAACAGTTGTGGCCATGCATTGGCTGAAAATCCAATCGACATACTGAGTTCTGCCGTTAAATCCTTTTGGTTAATTGATTTTTCAATACCATTAATTGCGGCTAAACAGTCCGCAATCTTTTCTTCTCGTGCTGTAGTCTGATTTTTTAAACAGAAGGTGAGGTACTCTACATGCGTAGAGGGGTTAGATAAAACGCCTGGCTGAGCGCACTTGATTAGCGGGAGCATATCAACTCTTCCTATAAAGGGATAAAAAGTATGGTTTCATTTATTGAGTGTAGAACAATCATTTAGTTTGTAAAAAGTTGATTTGCAGTTAGCTGGATTAGTTTTTTGCTCGTTGTTTTGTTGTAGCATTGGTGAAAGTGAGGCGAGCTAGGTTGTGCTTTGAATATTTGCTCTATTAATAGAGAGCAAAATCCTTTAGGTTAAGGATAAGTTAAATAATAACTATAATTAGACTTAACCCTGTATGGAGATATAAAAATGAAATCCGCTGTAGAGCAGCTATCGACTTATAAAAGTGTGCACTTAAACCCCAGTAATATAAAAACGCATTTTTTTGGGGTGCCGCTGATCATCTGGTCAGCATTTGTAGGCTTTAATCTTATTCCAATCAACTTCGCAGTATTTAATGATCCCGTTATTAGCTTTAATGTGGCAACTATTTTTGCGGTATTGGTATTGGGGTATTACTTCATGTTGCACGCAAAATTGGCGTTTGGTCTGACCTTGTTCATTATTCCAGTGCTTTATACCTCTAGTATTGTTGCTCAATATGACGGTGCGGGCTACCTCGCCGTAGCCACCTTTGTTGTAGGTTGGGTCATTCAGTTTATCGGTCATAAATATGAAAAGGCAAAACCGGCTTTTGTAGATGACTTGAATCAGTTATTAATTGGACCATTCTTTTTGATGGCAGAAGTTTATTTTAAGCTTGGTCTTGAAAAAGAGTTGTTAGCGGAGATTACGCCAATCGCGCGGGATAAACGCAGAGCACTTGAAGCTGCGAAAAAAGCCAAGTAAATTATAAAAAAACGCTAACCATTCGGTTAGCGTTTCTAGTTAAGCTTTTGGTTGTGCATAGTGCTGAGGCAGCACCCGCACCGTTTTCACCATGTTATCGCCCAGTTCTATCACCTCAATGGGGTAGCCAGCAATGCGCATACTGGTTTTAACCGTTGGGATCTCTTCGAGATGTTCCAATATCAAGCCGTTAAGGGTTTTAGGACCATCAATTGGAAACTGCCATTCCATCTCTTTATTAAGTTCACGAATGTTGATGCTTGCTTCAATCAGGAAGCTACCATCTTGTTGTTCGTTAATATCTTCACTCGGAGTGGTGATCATCGAGGTTGTATAATCGCCAACAATCTCTTCGAGAATATCTTCAAGGGTGACTAATCCCTGAATATCACCGTACTCATCGACGACGAGGCCAATGCGTTCTTTATTTTGCTGGAAGTTGCTCAATTGCACATTCAGTGGCGTACCTTCCGGGATAAAGTAAAGCTCTTTAACGGCACGTAAAAGTGAAGATTTACTAAATTGGCCTTTAGATTGCAGCCGCAGAGCATCGCGTAGATGAACAAAACCAACGGCGTCGTCAACAGTATCTCGGTAAAGCAATACGCGAGTGTGCGGGCTTTGAATCACCTGTTTATTAATGCTTTTAAACTCGTCATTGATATTAATCGCGTACAAGTCTGAACGTGGCACCATCACATCTTCAACGGTGACTTTTTCCAGATCCATAATTGACAGTAACATCTCTTGGTGACGTCTTGGGATCAATGCTCCAGCTTCGTGTACTACTGTGCGCAACTCTTCTTGGCTTAGTGCATCAGAAGTCTTGGTTGAACGGATACCAAGCAGTCGTAGCACGGCAGAAGTAATCAGGTTGACCGCTTTTACAAATGGCAGCAGCACGACTAGTAGTAATCGTAAAATATGGCTAGACGGAAATGCGATACGTTCCGGGTGCAGAGCGGCAAAGGTTTTAGGGGTCACTTCGGCGAAAACTAACACTACCATTGTTAATACACCGGTAGAGATCGCAATACCTACGTCACCAAATAAGCGCAGACCGATAATAGTTGCTATAGAGGAGGCGAGGATATTAACCAGGTTGTTACCGATCAAGATAAGTCCAATCAATCTATCCGGGCGTTCAAGTAGCTTTGTCGCGCGTATAGCGCCTTTATGGCCGCTTGATGCCAAATGACGTAAACGGTATCTGTTAAGGCTCATCATGGCTGTTTCAGACCCAGAGAAATAGGCTGAAAGTAAAATCAAGACGAACAGAACAGATAACAGTACGCCAGTGGATATTTCGTCCAAAAGTTGGAGCTCCGCTGTGGATTAATTAAAACCGTAAAAAATTAGTAATTACAGATATTTCGAAAACATGTCAAGTTTGGCTCAATGCTGAATCGATTGAGCCAACTGACGAGAATGGAATTAACCGAGGATCAACTCTTTCACAATACGGGCACCAAAGTAGGCGAGTGATAGTAAAACTCCACCAGTTAGGGTATACGCTACGGCTGTTCTAATCTTACAACCGACCCAATATTGCTGCGCTAGCATGCCTATATACACACACCATGCAAGGATAGACAAAATAGCCTTGTGGCCTTTACCCTCTTCGAACATGTCATCAAGGAATATGAAGCCCGTTGCCAGTGCTAAACTTAATAGGATGACGCCGACAATCACTAAGTGATAAAGCTGCTTTTCAACCGTCATTAATGGCGGCATTGCAGACGTCATAACCAGCTTCTTGCTCTTTAGTCGGTGTTGAATGATGGCTAATTGGATTGCATAAAGTGCTGCAATCATCAAGGCACTGTATGCCATTAATGACAATACAACATGCACTAATACATCTGGGTGGATCTCAAAGTGGGTGATGTATTCTGGTGGAACAAGCCATAAAAGGGCGACAGAGATCACCGAGCAGGCATAAACCACAGGTACCACTACGATAACCTTGAGACGAAACAGTAATATGGTAAAGCTAAAGGTGATAATCCAATTCACCAAAGAGATGACATTGGTCAGGCTAAAGTTTTGCCCATTGCCTGTAAATACGGCTTGTGACAGTGCAGCTGCGTGTAGCACAACACCGATGGCTGCTACGCCCGCAACTAACTTCCTGTTTGGTCCATCAGCGTGAAAAAGGCGAGTCGCGACGAGAACCAAAGCAATACTGTAAAAAAACATGGCTGAAGCTGAAAAAATAACCATTGAGTATTAACCTATTAATTGTGAGCTAATTGTTGTATTAGCTTGTTGGCCCTAACCAAAAGTCAAAGCAGACTAAACGCTATCTATATTAACTTGATTCATCCATAAGTTAAATTACTGAATCACAAATCGTAACGTACAAGTTTCTATTCATAAGCCCTAGGGTTTTAATCACACTAACCCAGTGGTTAGATTAACATGAGCTTGGGTTATTTGGGCAGTGACATTGGTTGCAAAAATAGGCTGAATCTATGTCTTAGGTCAGTTTTTTCATAAAATGTCGTCGATAGGGCTAATGTAAGGCAAGTTACTTGGCTCATTGAGTAGCATAATATCTGGGCATCGCTATAATACTGCCCATCAATATCAATTTAAAACGGTAAAGAACTGGATAATGTTTGAGAACTTAACTGACAGATTGTCACGTACGCTGAAGAATATCAGTGGCCGTGGTCGCTTAACGGAAGAAAACGTTAAGGATACTTTGCGCGAAGTTCGTATGGCCCTGCTTGAGGCTGATGTCGCTTTACCGGTTGTGCGCGAATTTGTTAATAGCGTAAAAGAGCGTGCTGTCGGACAAGAGGTTTCTAAAAGCCTAAGTCCAGGACAAGCGTTTATTAAGATTGTCCAGAGTGAGCTAGAAAATGCGATGGGCGAAGCCAATGAGGCTTTGGACCTATCAGCTCAACCTCCGGCAGTGATTATGATGGCCGGCCTGCAAGGTGCGGGTAAAACCACCAGTGTCGCTAAACTGTCAAAGTTTTTGCGAGAGCGAGAAAAGAAATCTGTATTGGTTGTCAGTGCTGACGTATACCGCCCTGCCGCAATCAAGCAGCTCGAAACCTTAGCTGAAGAAGTGGAAGTAGAATTCTTCCCATCTGATGTCAGCCAAAAGCCAGTTGATATTGCAAAAGCTGCGATTGCCCATGCCAAGCTTAAATTCATTGATGTAGTGATTGTCGATACGGCAGGTCGCTTACACGTTGATGAAGCGATGATGGACGAAATTAAAGACCTTCACGCGACAGTAAACCCTGTTGAGACTCTGTTTGTGGTTGATGCCATGACGGGGCAAGATGCGGCTAACACTGCTAAAGCCTTTAATGAAGCGCTACCGCTAACGGGTGTTGTACTGACGAAAGTGGATGGTGATGCTCGCGGTGGTGCAGCATTATCGATTCGTAACATTACCGGTAAGCCGATTAAGTTCTTGGGTGTTGGTGAAAAAACCGACGCGCTTGAAGCTTTCCACCCAGACCGAATTGCTTCGCGTATTCTTGGTATGGGCGATGTATTATCGCTGATTGAAGAGGTCGAGCGCGGCGTTGACCAAGAAAAGGCGATGAAACTTGCCTCTAAGGTCAAAAAGGGCGGTAGTTTCGACTTAGAAGATTTCCGTGAGCAGCTGCAGCAGATGAAGAACATGGGTGGCATGATGAACATGATTGAGAAGCTGCCAGGTGTTGGTCAACTGCCACCAGAAGCGCTTGCTCAAGTTCAAGACGGTAAGATGACCGGACAAATGGAAGCCATTATCAACTCAATGACTCCCGGTGAGCGTCAACGTCCAGATATTATTAAGGGATCACGTAAGCGTCGTATCGCTATGGGGTCTGGGACACAAATTCAAGATGTAAACCGTTTACTTAAACAATTTACTCAAATGCAGAAGATGATGAAAAAAATGTCATCAAAAGGCGGCATGAAAAAGATGATGCGTGGTATGAGCGGTATGTTACCACCGGGTATGAAAATGCCGGGCCGCTAGTCTATTATTAAACGTCCTGTACAAAATTTTGCAGGCTAGAATGAGTTTTCATTCTAGCCTGCAAATCGTTTTTGGCGTAATAAACGTCGATTACGGTTGCATTCGCCGGTCAGTCAGGTAAAATCTGCCGGCTTTCTATCTGGGGCTCTCCGCGAACACGGAGTTTCAGTTTTTATTTTTGCTTGATAAAAAGCAAATCATTAGAGGATACAAAACGCATGGTTACCATTCGTTTAGCTCGTGGCGGCGCAAAAAAGCGTCCATTTTATAACATCGTTGTTGCTGACAGCCGTAACGCCCGTGACGGTCGTTTCATCGAGCGCGTTGGCTTTTTTAACCCATTAGCTCGTGGCCAAGAAGAAGCATTACGCTTAGATCTTGACCGTGTTGAGCACTGGGTTTCTAACGGTGCTGCTACATCTGACCGTGTAGCAAAATTGATCAAAGACGCTCGTAAAGCAGCTGCTTAATAGCGTTAAGGTATAGATTGATGAGCAGTAAACAAGAACCCGTCGTACTTGGGAAATTAGGTTCAAGTCACGGCATTAAAGGTTGGTTGAAGATCACTACCTATACCGATTCTGTTGAAGGTATTTTTGATTATTCTCCTTGGTTGTTAAAAGAGCAAGGCGAATGGCGTGAGGTTAAAGTCCTCCAGTGGCGTATGCAAGGTAAAGCGGTAGTCGCTTGTCTTGAAGGCGTAGAAACACGGGATCAGGCTCAGGCTCTTACAAATTGTGAGATTGCCGTTACCCCTGAACAGATGGAAGTTTTACCAGAAGATGAATTCTACTGGCGAGATCTTATCGGATGTGAAGTGGTGAATACCAAAGGCTATAACATGGGTAAAGTTCAGGAGATCGTGGAAACAGGATCAAATGACGTACTCCTAGTTAAAGCTAACGCGAAAGATGGCTTTGGCAAAGCGGAACGAATGATCCCCTTTGTTACCGAACAGTTCATCCAAAAGGTGGATTTGACGGCAAAACAGATTTTAGTGGATTGGGATCCGGACTTTTAAGTCGAGGTAGAGCAGATGTGGTTAGGGGTAGTAACCCTGTTTCCGGAGATGTTTCGTGCCGTAACAGACTTTGGTGTAACGGGTCGTGCAGTTAGTAAAGGATTACTAGAGATGCAAACGTGGAATCCTCGTGATTTCACCCATGATAAACATAAGACAGTGGATGACCGCCCATACGGTGGTGGCCCTGGCATGTTAATGATGGTGCAACCTCTACGTGATGCCATCCATGCAGCGAAAGCTGCAGCTGGAAAAGAGGCAAAGGTGATCTACCTTTCTCCTCAAGGCCGTAAGCTGACACAGCAAGGCGTTGAAGAGTTAGCAAAATCATCCAGTTTGGTTTTAGTGTGTGGACGATACGAAGGTGTCGATGAGCGCATTATACAAACTGAAGTGGACGAAGAGTGGTCAATTGGAGATTACGTGCTTTCGGGCGGTGAACTTCCGGCGATGACTTTGATTGATTCAGTATCGAGACTTGTTCCTGGCGTGCTAGGAAAGAAAGCTTCGGCAGAGCAGGATTCCTTCTCTGACGGTTTACTGGATTGCCCCCACTATACGCGTCCTGAAAGTATGGATGGGCTGGATGTTCCAGCCGTGTTACTAAGTGGCAACCACGAACATATTAGACGCTGGCGTTTGCAACAAAGTCTCGGAAGAACTTTGTTAAGACGACCAGAATTACTTGAAAATCTAGCTCTGACTGGCGAACAAGAGCAGCTTTTAGCTGAATTTGTTGACGACATCAAACAAGATGCTTAGTCGAAGCGCAGTTATTACTAGTATGGAGTTTATTTAATGAATAACATCATCAAAATGCTCAACGAAGAGCAAATGAAAACCGACGTACCAGAATTTGGTGCCGGTGATACAGTAGTTGTAAAAGTACGTGTTGTAGAAGGCGGTAAAGAGCGTCTACAGGCGTTTGAAGGCGTTGTAATCGCTAAGCGTAACCGCGGCGTTCACTCTGCATTCACAGTACGTAAAATCTCTAATGGTGAAGGTGTTGAGCGTGCGTTCCAGACTCACAGCCCAATCATCTCTAGCATCGAAGTTAAGCGTCGCGGCCGTGTTCGTCGTGCTAAGCTTTACTACCTACGTGAACGTTCAGGTAAGTCTGCACGTATCCGTGAGAAGCTTTCAACTAAGTAATTACTTTTTAGTAATAATTAGTTTAGCTAAAAAAAGATGCAGTGTTCGCACGAGAAACCGCCTATATGGCGGTTTTTTGTTGGCTACGATTTATACTTCTGCCTCTTTCTCTTCTAAATACTCATAAGTAATGCGTGCTTTTGATGTTCAAACCTCACCGAAGAGTCAAACTAACAACAAAAATGCTCATTAATTGAATTTGCTGCTTGATCTTAGTATTGCTCGCTGGCATAGTGCTCTTAAAGTGTAATGGTGTAGCAGTACAGTGTTACAGTTTGGTTGGTTTAATCAGGCGTTAATTCAGATAATTTGCTTTGCAGCAGTAACAAATTTAATCAGGTGATAAGCATGCAACAAGATACAATAAACAACGTTCATATTAGTTCAGAAAAAGTATTAGTGACTCCAGAGGAGTTGAAGCTTGCGTTGCCATTATCTGCTCATGCTAGTCAATATGTAATTAATGCGCGTAAAACGGTATCGGATATCGTACATAAGCGCGACAATCGAGTGTTGGTGATCTCTGGGCCCTGTTCGATCCACGATATTGATGCTGCAAAAGAGTACGCTCTGAAACTTAAAAAACTCCACGACGAACTAGGTGATCAATTCTATGTGTTAATGCGAGTTTACTTTGAAAAGCCACGCACCACCGTAGGTTGGAAGGGGATGATCAACGATCCAGATATGGATGAGTCATTCGATGTTGATAAAGGCTTACGTAAAGCCCGTGAACTGATGATTTGGCTTGCTGAATTAGAACTACCGGTTGCCACTGAAGCGTTAGATCCTATAAGCCCACAGTACATGTCAGAGTTGATCACTTGGTCGGCTATCGGTGCACGTACAACGGAATCGCAAACTCACCGTGAAATGGCATCAGGGTTATCGATGCCGGTTGGCTTTAAAAATGGTACTGACGGTAAGCTAGGGGTAGCAATAAACGCGTTAGAATCTGCAGCAAGCAGCCACCGCTTTATGGGCATTAACCAAAAGGGTCAGGTCGCTCTGTTACAAACTGCGGGTAATCCTGATGGCCATGTGATTTTGCGTGGCGGTAAAGCACCAAACTACGACGCTGCGAGTGTCGCTGAATGTGAACAGCAATTACATGCCGCAAAACTGAATGCGCGTTTAGTTGTTGATTGTAGTCACGGTAACTCATCAAAAGACCATAATAAGCAGACGCCAGTGTGTGAAGATGTATTCAAGCAAATTGTTAATGGCAACCAGTCGATTATTGGTGTAATGCTTGAAAGCCACCTTAATGCAGGCAAGCAGAGTAGTGATTTACCGGTTAATGAGCTGGCTTACGGCGTGTCAGTGACTGATGCATGCATTGACTGGCAGACGACCGAAACATTATTGCGCAGTGGCGCGGCAGACTTAGCTTCTGTATTGCCTACAAGGTTTGATATGCTGAAAGTAGCAAACGGCTGATGGAAGAGAGAGTCATGAACGAGAAGACCACTGCAGAGCTTGAAAACCTAAGAGGCTTGATTGATGGCGTTGACCAGCAATTACTGCACTTACTCAGAAAACGTTTAGATTTAGTAGCGCAAGTAGGCGCCGTAAAGCACGGTGCTGGCCTTCCTATCTATGCGCCGCAACGCGAAGCGAATATGTTAGCTAAAAGGCGCGCAGAAGCACAAGCGATGGACGTTGCGCCGCAACTTATTGAAGATATTTTACGCCGTTTAATGCGCGAATCTTACCTTAATGAAAAGGATGTTGGCTTTAAGCAAGTCAAAGCTGACTTGGGGCATGTGGTTATTGTTGGTGGTGAAGGTAAGCTTGGCGGTTTATTTTCGCAGATGCTTACATTATCTGGCTATGAAGTTAAATCATTAGATAAAGACGATTGGGTCAATAGCCAAACAATTTTCGACGGCGCTGGTCTCGTTATTGTAACCGTGCCTATCAATATTACCTGTGAATTGATTGCCACTAAGCTGACTCAATTGCCGAGTAACTGTATTCTTGCAGACTTAACTTCAATTAAGAGTGCGCCTGTTGAAGCTATGTTAGCAGCCCATAGTGGTCCAGTTATGGGATTACACCCGATGTTTGGTCCTGATGTGGGTAGCCTTGCTAAGCAGGTTGTTGTGGTTTGTCATGGTCGTGGTGAGTCTGAATACCAGTGGCTTATCGAACAGGTTAAAATCTGGGGCGCACGCATTGTAGAAGCTGAGCCTGAAAAGCATGATAAAGCGATGCAGCTTGTGCAGGCAATGCGCCATTTCTCTTCATTTGTTTATGGGCTTAACCTATATAAAGAGGAAGCCGATATTGAGTCGCTGTTGCAATTTAGCTCGCCTATTTACCGTTTAGAATTGGCGATGGTTGGGCGTTTGTTTGCCCAGAGTCCAGAACTCTACGCTGACATCATCTTTGCTCAAGAGGAAAGCTTAGTTGCTATCAGTGATTACCTTGATAATTACTCACAGGCATTGCAGATCCTAAAGTCTGGCAATCGAGAGGCGTTTGTTACGCAGTTCGAAGAGGTTGCAAAGTGGTTTGGTGACTTTGCACCGCAGTTCCAACGTGAAAGTCGGGCGATGCTGCAATCAGTGAATGACATGAAAACAGGCTAACCAAGTTTGGTTTTATGAGAGATAAAAGGAGCTGCGGCTCCTTTTTGGTTTTTTAGCATTCTAAAACTGTCCACTTCGTCCCCTAAAAAATACACCAATTAAAAATCAATGACCAAATCGAACCAAGCTTCTTTACTTTAAAAATACTGGAATGAGAGTCGTTATTAGGTTGATTCTTATCCATGGCTGATATCAGTCAAATATCAGTCGATCTTTATAATTTAGCGTTCGCTTAAGGTGATCTCTTTCATAGTTTTAGTCTTTGTCTATAAAAAGTGCTTTTGCAATTTTTCAATCGGCGTAGACTTAGCTTTAAAGATGCAAATTATATACATGTATTAAGTATTAGGAGTAAGTGTCGTGTTTTGTATTCAATGTGAGCAAACAATTAGAACGCCTGCGGGCAATGGCTGTAGTTACACTCAAGGTATGTGTGGTAAGTCGTCTGATACATCAGATCTACAAGATCTTCTGATTTACATTCTTCAAGGTGTATCTGCATACGCGGTACGTGCACGTGAAGTTGGTGTTATCGATCACGAGATTGATACTTTTGTGCCAAAGGCATTCTTTGCGACGTTAACTAACGTTAACTTCGATGATGATCGTATTATTGAGTACACAGCGCAAGCAAACACTTTCCGTAGCCGTCTACAAACAGCTTACGAAGCAAAATGTTCAGAGCTAAATATTGAAGCTAAATTACCAACAGCAACAATGCAGTTGGTACTAGGCACAACTAAACCTGAGATGCTAACACAAGCACTTCAAGCTGCACCTAACCGTGGTAAAGATGAAGTCCATGAAGATATCATGGGTTTACGTTTACTTTGCTTGTACGGCCTTAAAGGCGCTGCAGCTTACATGGAGCACGCTCGCGTACTTGACCAAACCAACGATGAAGTTGCTGGTGAATTCCACGAAATCATGGCTTTCCTTGGTGAAGATTCAGTTGATGGCGACAAGCTATTTGAAACCGCAATGCAAATTGGTCAGTTAAACTATCGCGTAATGGCGATGTTGGATGAAGGCGAGACTCATGCATTTGGTCACCCAGAGCCAACTCAAGTGAATACCAAATCTGTAAAAGGTAAAGCGATTTTAGTGTCTGGTCACGACATGAAAGATCTAGAGCTTATCTTGCAACAAACTGAAGGTAAGGGCATCAACGTATTCACTCACGGTGAAATGTTACCAGCACTTGCTTACCCAGAATTGAAAAAATACCCACACCTTGTAGGTAACTACGGCAGTGCATGGCAGAACCAACAGAAAGAGTTTGCGACTTTCCCTGGCGCTGTAGTTATGACTTCTAACTGTATTATCGACCCTAATGTGGGCGATTATTCAGACCGAATCTTCACTCGTAGTATTGTTGGCTGGCCTGGTGTTAGTCACATTATCGGTGATGATTTCAGTGCTGTTATCGCTAAAGCTGAGGCTTTAGAAGGTTTTGCTTATGATGAGATCCCCCATCTAATCACTATAGGCTTTGCTCGTAACGCACTTATGGCTGCGGCACCAACCGTGATTGATAATGTGAAGAGTGGTGCTATTAAGCATTTCTTCTTGGTTGGTGGTTGTGACGGTGATAAAGAGGAGCGTGGCTACTTCACTGATATAGCTACTCAAGCGCCTGATGATTCACTGATCCTTACTTTAGGTTGTGGTAAGTACAAGTTCAACAAACTTGAGTTTGGTGATATCAACGGTATCCCACGTTTACTGGATATTGGTCAGTGTAACGATGCTTACTCAGCAATCCAACTTGCAATCGCACTTTCAGAAGCATTTGAATGTGACATCAATGAGCTTCCTTTGACCTTGGTACTGTCTTGGTTTGAGCAGAAAGCGATTGTGGTATTGCTTACGTTACTGTCTCTTGGCGTGAAGAACATTTTGACTGGCCCAACGGCGCCAGCGTTCCTAACGGCAAACTTAGCTAACGTGTTAGAAGAGAAGTTTGGACTGCGTACTACAACAACTGTAGAAGCGGATCTTAATCGCATTCTAAACGTGGCGTAACTGCCCGTTTAGGCGGTGATGAGTTAGTAAAAATGGCCACTCATATGTGGCCATTTTTATATCAGTAATATTGACTAGGTTAAAGTGATATGACTAATAGTACCAATAGGCAAACCAATGCCCCTTTTACCGCTGAGAAATGGCAGGCTGGCGAACATCAATTGGTTTGTGTTGAAAAGTGGCATGAAACGCACGATGTCATCAGTTTTCGCTTCCAAGGTGTCAAACCGGTAAAGTTTCACTTTAAACCAGGGCAGTTCCTCACGTTATTGTTAGAGATTAATGGTGAGAAAATCGGTCGCAGCTACACCATCAGCTCATCACCATCTCGGCCATTTTCGATTGTGCTTACAGTTAAGCAGATCGAAGGCGGTAAAGTCTCTAACTATCTTGCTAACAACCTAGATGTTGGTCATGTTGTTCGCGCGCTAGGGCCTGATGGTGCATTTAACCTGATCGATATCGAAGCTGAAAAATACCTGTTTTTGAGTGCTGGATGCGGGATCACGCCGATGTACTCGATGTCTAGATGGTTAGCTGATACTCAAATTAGCCCTGATATCGCTTTTCTACATAGTGCTAAGTCAACTAAAGATCTGATTTTCAAGCAATCGCTTGAGCAGATGGCTGATCGCAGTGAGCAGTTTAAACTTAACTATCTGTTAGAGACTCTAGATAATGAGCCATGCGCTTATGTCGATGCTGAAGCTGGACGGTTATCAGCTGACAATTTACAGCGCCTTGTTGCAGATTTTCAGAGTCGCACAGTATTTGTTTGTGGTCCTGAGCCTTATATGGTGGCAGTCAAAGCACTACTTGAATCATTAAACTTCAATATGGCGCAGTTTAATCAAGAAAGCTTTGGTTCCTTTAAAGGCGATCTTGGTGAGCTTGCAGCGGCAAAAGAGGTTGCTGTAAGTGATGAAAAGAACGGCTTTATGTTACAAATTGGCGACAGAACCCGGGCACTTTCTAGTGAGCAAACTGTGCTTGATGGTGTTGAGGCCGAAGGTCTACCTATTATTGCTGCATGCCGTTCAGGTGTCTGCGGTGCTTGCAAATGTAAGGTTGTAGAGGGTGAAACTGAATCAACCAGCCAAATGTCATTGACTGCAGATGAGATAGCACAAGGCTACGTATTGGCTTGCTCAACTAAGTTAAAGTCTAACGTCACGCTAGAACTTTAAGCGATGCTCAGTAAAGAATGTTAAGTAATTCCAAATAAATCAGTAGTGAAAGTTGCGAAACTCACAATGAGAAAGTAAGGTTAAAGGCAGGACGTGATGTAATTTACGCCTGCCTTTTCTTTTTTGGTGGAGTGGAATATGGTATCAACAACGCATACTGAAGCTTTACCTTTAGAAGACAAAAGCCTTGCTCATATGCTCTACGGGCTAATGGCCTGCTTCCCAATTGTGTTACTCCCCGCAGTATTAAGCTTATGTATTAACTTAAACCAACGCCCAAATACCCTAAGCTCTATGCTGGCATCCCATCTTAGATGGCAGCGGTGGTCAATTATCAGTATGTTGCTGGTTATGGCCGTCGGCTACTTAAGTAATCAACCTTGGCTAAGTACAACACTCTATGTTGCTGGTGCTGTGTGGTTTAGTGGCCGGATTTTTAAAGGCTGGTTGAGCCTAATCGAAGGTCGTTGTATTTAACCTTTCCATTGCCTAGCGTTAATTTATGAGTACTGCCTGTGACCAGTTATGAAATCCTTTGTCTGCTATCTGCGCTTTCTTTAGTTATTTCACTAATATCTTCCCGCTTACACCGATGGCAAGAAACCATTACCATCACTGCATTAGCCTTATTGTTGAGCCTACTCATCTTAGCGGCAGGAAAGATCTTTGGGGTATCGGTTTATTCAAGTTTGGTAACAGATCTCGAACAGCTAGATTTTAAAGCGCTGTTGCTTAACGGAATGCTGGGTTTTTTGCTGTTCGCTGGCGCGCTGCAAATAAAACTGCAGGTACTTAAAAAGCAGCGCTGGGAGATATTCATTCTAGCCTTTGTTGGCACGCTTATCTCGACGGCTGTTATTGGCGGTGTGCTTTATTGGGTTGCCAGTTTATTAGGTTTACCGCTGCAACTTAGCTACTGCTTGTTGTTTGGGGCACTTATATCACCAACCGATCCGATAGCAGTGCTGGCTATTATCAAGCAACTCGGTGCGCCTGAAGATATCGCCACTCAAGTTGAAGGCGAGTCATTGTTTAATGATGGTATAGGCTTAGTGATTTTTGTTGCAATCTCACAGGTTGCCTTTTCCACTGAGCCGTTGACGGTCACGGGTATTGCTGGTCTATTTTTACAAGAAGCGGTTGGCGGCGTCATTTATGGTGCTATTCTCGCCGCAGGCTTACATTTTATGTTGGGCTTCTCTGAAGACAAAACCCAGTATCTGTTGATGACTCTATTGCTGCCCACTGCTGGTTATGTGCTTGCAGATATGATTGGCGTTTCAGGGCCTTTAGCCATGGTCACGGCAGGGATTATTGCTGGTAATTTGAGTATTCCTAAATTGCTTAAAAAGAACGAGTGCGTAACGCTAGAGAGTTTTTGGGGGTTGATTGAATCTTTCTTTAACTCACTGCTGTTCTTGTTGTTAGGTCTATTATTGCTGCTTATTGATTTCGATGCTGAGCTTTGGTGGTTTATGTTGTTATCAGTCCCTATTGTGCTGCTAGGCCGTTCAGTGAGTGTTTACTTGCCATATTTGGCTTTTCGGCGAGTAAAACATTACAACTCTTTTGCTGAAAAAATTCTAGTTTGGGGGGGGCTGAGAGGTGGCTTAGCTTTAGCTATGGCGATGAGTTTACCTACAGGTGTGATGTTGGCATCTGGGGGAAGTATTGATTTGCGAGAGCTATTGATGGTGATGACCTACGCCGTGGTAGTATTTTCCATCTTGGTTCAAGGTACAACGATTCCTCGTCTTATTGATAAGAGTAATGCCGAAGATAAAGGCACGATGTAACACGATAACGGCCGTGAGCATAAGTGCTTACGGCCGTTAATATTAGCGGTTTTTAGCGGTATAAATTGTTGAGTAGATCGTTAAGTAGTGTTTGTTGCTCTTCGCTATTACCTGCCTGTTCAACGTTGGCGAGATTGACTATGATGCCATCGCCACCTAGTTGCCTAATTGCGGTGCTAAAGCCTGCTAGCTGCGCAGTTTCGACCGCGTAGCTAGGGTTGACCAGTACAGGTAGATGGCTAGCTGTTTTAAGCTGTACTAAGGCCGCTAAATCTAGTGACGGCTTGCCTGAGTTATTCAGGGTACTTACACCTGACTCACATAGCGCCAATTGCTGATTACCTTGACTCAATACCACTTCAGCAGCATCTAGCAAGTCATCGACACTGGCCATGGTATTGCGTTCAACGATGACAGGCAGTAACAATGACCCTAACTGAGTGAGTATTGCTTGGTTATACATTTGCGTGCCTGATAATATAATCGCATCAGCTAGCTGAGCTGCTACGGCTAAATCAGTTTCATGTTCAACCATTAAAATACATACGAGCCCAAACTGATCTAAGGTCTTTTTAAATTGAGAGAGTGATACAAGCAGTTCACTTTGCTGGCTTAAACCTTGGATCACTACCGCTTGGAATCCAGCTTCTTTTAGTGTTTTGGCACGTTGCTCGAACGCGGTAATTTCGAAAGGCAAATGCAGTTGAGCAACGGCGGCTAAATGGTTGTTACCTATGTTGAGCTGGCCACAAACTACCTCGGTTGCTTGGGTTTTATACTCTTTACTATAGCGTTTCTCCTTGGTCGATGCTGCGCTCGCTATAGTGCTTACCTTTGATGTGCTAGGTTCAATCATTAATTGGCTATTGGTCAGTTGTGTTGGATTAACCGTTTCACATGGGTAGCAGCCCAATACCTTTATAAAGCGTGTGGTTCTTTCTAGCTCTTTTAGAGCAGCTTGCATTGGTTCACTTGAAAGATTAGCGTCGATGTCTAGATAGAACATCTCTTCCCACGGAGTACCTGGTATTGGACGTGACTCTAGTTTGCTCATGTTTAGGTTTCTAGCCTTTAACACCAATAAAGCTTCGACCAAGGCGCCTGGCTTTTGTCCTGTGGCCATAATCAAGGTGCATTTTGCAGGTAACTGCTCAGGAACATCAACAGCTTTACGGGCGACAACGATAAAACGGCTTTGGTTGATTTTTTGATTGGCTAGGCCACTCTCGATAGCCTCAAGTTGATATAAAGCGCCGCCCTCACTGCTACCAATCGCAGCAACACTGTTATCTTGAGCATTACAAACCATATCCATTGCTTCAGCGCTACTAGAGCAATACTCTAGCTTTAAATCACCATGCTGACTCAGGTATCGGCTGCATTGACTAATGGGTTGTGGGTGAGCATAAACAGTCTTTACATCATTGATATTAGTGCCACTTTTCGCTAGCAGACAATGTCCTACTTCAATGGTAGTTTCGCCGACAATGGCTAAACTTGTGTGTTGCAGAACATCGTATACTTCGTTGATTGAACCTGAAGAGGTATTTTCTATTGGCAGAAAGCCATAATCTGCATGGCCAGATTCAACCGCTTGCACTATCTCATCAAAGCTTTGGCAACCTAAATCTTGCATTTCTACTTGGCGTCTGTCGCAGTATCGGCTTGCTGCTAGATAGGAGTATGAGCCTCTAGCTCCAAGATAAGCGACGCAATATTGTTGCTGTTGAGTTTGTGGGTTGGCGCGGCCATGTAAGTAGGCTTGCTGGTTCAGTACAGAGTCTTCAATAATGCTTTGATAAAGCGAGATAACATAATGCGCATCTAACCCTTGTTCGCGGCCTTGCTTAACGAGGCGAGCAAGCAGTTCTTTCTCACGGATCGTATCGCGTATAGGTCTAATATCCACTTCTTTACTGCGAGCAACATCTAAACTTAATTCTCGACGTTTAGCCAGCAGAGCTAAAAGATCATTGTCGAGAGACGTTATCTGTTCTCGAGTGTGGTTTAAAGGTTGTGGTTTGCTCATTAGTGCCTCTACATCTTATTTAGTGCGCTTAGAATCAAAAAAGCCTCCCGTGTGGGAGGCTTTGGAATTTTCACTTTCGTTTTCACACCGAAATTCCGCCTCCGAGGGTGGGGGGCATAAAAAAGAAAGTAAAAAACGCAGTTTGGATTTTGTTCATGGAATTAAACTAAAGCGGAGAAGGTTTACTGTCAATCAAAACTTGGGCTATTTGAAAACTTTGTAAGAAAAAGCGCACCAGAGGTGCGCTTTTGGACAAAAGTTAATAATGAAATCAAGCTGCGTATTCCTCCTCTATGTTGTCGTCAAAACCGTCATCAATGGCATCATCTTCTCTTTTAAGTGTTGCATGACGTTGGCTTTCTGGTTTGTGTGTTAGGCGATTTAGCTGTTTCTCCAGCTTTTGTCCCATTGCATTGATTGCTGCATATAGGTCTTCATGTTTCGCCTGGGCAAATAACTTGGCACTTGGGATGCCGACAGAAGCTTCAATCTTAAAACCTTGTTTCTCCTGTAGAATGATTACGTGTGGATTAATAAGCTGCACATCGTGTCGTGCTAATTTTGCTAATCTTGCTTCAATACGTTCGCGGATAGATTCAGTAACTTCGAAGTGCTTGCTAGTAATCTTTATCATATGTCGAACCTTTTGTTGTTTCCTTGAATTCAGACTAACAATCTCACTAACGAAAGTCGTGATCTAAATCACGTTTTACACTGTCTTTTAAATCGTTCGCTTTTTATTTGATCACTTAGACAAATATAGTCAATAACTGCCAAAATTTCCTTGAAAACCCCGAGAAACAGGTTCATATTTGAATGGATAAGGGCTCACTCAATTAGCCGTTTCACAAAAAATCTTAGCCTAAATAACCCCATAGCTCTTACCCTCAGCTCAATATATAATGCTCACAAAAGACCAATTAATTTTTGAGAATTATCATCGATGACGCAAAATACTGTCAAAGTTAAAGTATGGGACATTCCAACGCGGCTGTTTCATTGGGGAATGCTGTGCCTGCTTGGTGGTTTGTGGTGGACAGCAGAGTCTGGCGAGATGGAATGGCATCAGCTATTGGCTTACAGTTTAATGATCTTAATTGGCGTGAGGCTGCTGTGGGGTTTTGTTGGAAGTGACACGGCAAAGTTCAGTCAGTTTATTCACTCTCCTAGAAAAGTGCTTAGATACCTGCATAAAACAAAACAGCAGGGGATTTCTGCCTCTGTAGGGCACAATCCAGTGGGCGGTTATATGGTTATAGCCTTAATTGGTATTGTGTCAGTGCAACTTGTGACCGGCTTATTTGCGACTGATGAGATTTTTACTGAAGGACCCTTATACGCAACCGTGAGCAGTGATACTGCATCTTGGCTGACTTGGTTACATAAGAAGAACTTCGATCTACTCTTGATATTGGCAGCGATACATGTGCTCGCTGTTGGCGTACATATGATAAAAGGGGATAAGATCCTTGCCGCTATGTTCAGTGGATATAAGCAGTTACCAGAGTCGCAGGTCAAGCCATTATCATTCGCCCCATTGTTAAAAGCATTTGTGATTGCCTTGGTCATTGGCGCTCTGGTCTTGAATTACTTTATGTTACCTGTGATCGACATGCTCTAACAGTAATGCATATAACGGCGTTGCTATAAAAAAGCCAACCTTAAAATGGTTGGCTTTTTTAATGGCTAATCTTCACAGTGATTAGTCTTTCTTGTAAACGTCATGACAACCTTTACAGCTTTTACCTGTATTGATAAAGGCTTTTTTGATCTCTTTCTTGTCGCCTTTTTCTGCAGCTAAAGCTAGTACCGCAGCATTTTCTTGGAAAGTTTTCATTTTGGCATCAAAATCCGCTTTATCACTCCAGATCTTTGCAAGTGCTTCAGTTTCACCTTTATCTGAACCACTGACAAAACCTTCAAGTGGTAGCTTTGAAAGAGCGGCTACATTTGTTGCGCGCATGGCGAATACGCTGGCATCAAAGTCTTTCTTACCTTTGAGCATTGCGCCCATGTCACCAAAGTTATAGGCAATCATTCCAAAAGCGGATTGACGATAATGAATAGCATCGTCAGTTTCTTTAAAATTGTTGGCTTGTACACAGGTAGCTATAGTTGCTGTTGCTGCTAGCGCGATAAGGCTCATCTTCAATGATTTTTTCATGGTTACTCTCACGTTTTTATTATGTTATGCGACTTGTTGCACACATTGTACCTACTTTTGGCTAGCTGACTACAATCGTTTTTGAACAAAATTACGCTTAGTTACAATTGAGTGTGATACGGCGCATATATTTGTTGTATCAAAATGCGTGACTGGCAATCGAATCCTGATAAACTTAATGTAATGATGCACTAGTACACCATTGAGGCAGATATGCGCGCAGAGTGGGATTTAGTTTTAGATAAAGTTATGGCGCAAAATGATCATAGCGCGCTTGTTACGCTGTTTGAACTGTTGTTGACTGAAGAGGAGCGCAGTGCCGTTGCTGGGCGATTAAAGGTTTTTCAAACCTTACTGCATAAAGAGATGAGCCAGAGACAAATCGCTCAGGAGTACCAGATCAGTATTGCTACCATTACTCGCTGTTCTAATTACCTTAAACATATGTCAGAGGAGCAGCGTCAGCAGATAAAGCAGCTAACCTTGTAGTTAAATGTAGCTTGAATGAATAACTTTATGCTTACGATAACTGAGCCGTCGAAGAAATATGTACATACTATAGCTGCACAGACAAAGACCGACAACTGGGGCTATTTTGGCGTCTAACTTGCTTGATAAGAGTGCACCTAGAAAACACAGAGCAGGAATATGTTCATAAACCTGAGCGGGCAGCCAGCCTTTCTTACGACGCTTTTTTGAATCTGTGCGGCGGTTATTGGAACGAAGAGCGTAAACTCTGCTGCCTAATAGGAAGACAATAATTGCTAGTCCTTGCGCAAAGGGTTGCTCGATAATTAATAGTGAGAGGCTTCCGATAGCAATGTAGCAGTAGGGTAAAGCTTCATAAAATGGTTTCGATAGCATTGGCAATTCCTTTTGCGCAAAATGATGCTACAGAGTGTAGAGCATAAAAAAAACGCGTTTCATTTTTGTAATGAAACGCGCCTTAAATCAGTCTAAAGAACTAGATAGCTTTAGTGTCTGCAACCACAGCCACCGTTGCCATCACAACCTTCTTTAGCTTCTTTGGTTTCGTCGTCACTGCAACAACCGCCTTCGTGGTTGCGCTCGCCACCACCACAACATCCACCTTCATGGGAATGTTCGTGTCCGCCACAGCTAGAACCCGCTGCGTGAATGTGACCGTGAGCGATCTCTTCCTCTGTCGCAGCGCGTACTTCTAGCACTTCAACATTAAAGCTCAGTGTTTGACCAGCTAAAGGGTGGTTACCATCTACGATTACAACGTCATCTTTAACTTCTGTCACTTGAACTGGACGTTGGCCCATTTCTGTTTCTGCGATGAAACGCATGCCAGGTACGATATCTTCGATGTCACCAAAAGCTGATAATGGAACTTCTTGGCATAGACCATCATGGTATGCGCCATAGCCTTGCTCTGCATCTACAGTTACATCGAGTACGTCACCTTGCTCTTTACCTTCAAGAGCAGCCTCTAGGCCTGGGATCATATTTTCTGCACCGTGCAAATATAGCATCGGCTCGCCTTCAAAAGAGCTTTCTACAAGCTGGCCTTTTGCATCTGATAATCGGTAATGGATGCTTACTGCACATTTTTCGGTGATTTTCATATTGGCTCCAATCGGTAATTTGCGCGCATTCTAGCTTGGATTGTGTCAATTTGCGACAGATTGGATCGACTTATGCTACCTAAGCCACATCTTTATTAGGAATAGATTGGGCTTAATAAAAAGGGTTAGTCGCCTCTTATAGCTAAATATCATAAATAGTGCTTTTTAATTTTATCAGCAACTGCGCTAGATCTCCGCT
The DNA here is from genome assembly GCF_041468565.1 of Shewanella sp. 10N.286.54.B9. Taxonomy (NCBI): domain Bacteria; kingdom Pseudomonadati; phylum Pseudomonadota; class Gammaproteobacteria; order Alteromonadales; family Shewanellaceae; genus Shewanella; species Shewanella sp. 10N.286.54.B9. Next base: position 55,665 of record NZ_JBFRIY010000001.1, on the reverse strand, counting down.
TCAGCCCTAGAGGCTAAAATGTAAAAATGAGCCTATATTATAAAAGTTGACTGTAATCTCTATAGTGAGAATATTTTGAATTTTATCATTATTAAAAATGTATATAAATTGTTTATTAACAAAGCCTTATGTTTGCATCTGCTTTATGTTTACGTTAACGTAACATTTGTTGGGGCAAGAGAGTATTAACGACTGCTTATTCAAATTGTTATTTATAGCGCTTTATTGCTGTTTACTCGAGAAAATGGCTATTAATAACAATAATGAAAATTTAGGGGTTGACACTTCTTGGTTAAAAAGCAATTCTGTTAGCACACAAATTATTCCAATTGGATTAAACCTAATTTATATGTCTAGCCATCAGATAATGATCACCACGATTATTACAACCACCACGATTACCAACGTGGGGGCGGGCTAAGCACAACCTGATATAAGTTAAATATCAAGCCCGCTCCCCACAAAGGAGCGGGCTTTTTTGTTTCTTAACGTGGCGCGGTACAAGGAGTTTTCGATGAAAGTAATGAAATTTGGTGGAACCTCGCTTGCAAATTGGCAGCGATTTAGAACAGCAGCCGATATTGTAGTCCAGTCTGCAAAATCAGAAAGTACAGCGGTGGTATTATCTGCGCCAGCAACGGTTACCAATGGTTTAATTGAAATGGTAGACGTTGCAGTTAAAGGTGGCGACTATAAAGTCGTGTTGGCCAAAGTAGAGCAGGTTTTTATTGCTTTGTATGGTGAAGCTTCAAGCGCTTTAACTGATGAACAAAATCAACACTTAGCTAATAGACTGCAGCAGCAGATGAGTTTTTGGAGCGATAAGCTTGCCGGTATGAGCCTACTCAATGAGTGCCCTGAGAGTGTTGAGGCTGCAGTGTTAGTGGGCGGTGAAAAATTGTCTTCTGCATTAATGGTAGAAGTGATGAAGGCCGCTAATTACTCCTCTGCGATATTGGAACCAGAGTCTCTTCTAGTAGGACATGGTCCGCGGTTGGAATCGGTAGTTGATATTGAAGCAAGTAAACTGCGATTTGGCGCGCTAGATCTGAGTGTTGCTCATGTATGGGTTATGCCTGGTTTCACCGCTGGAGACAGCGACGGTAAGATAGTCACTTTAGGGCGTAATGGCTCAGATTATTCAGCTGCGGTACTATCAGCGTGTCTTGAAGCAAGCTGTTGTGAGATCTGGACCGACGTCGATGGTGTATACAATACTGACCCTCGTGTAGTTGCTGACGCCAAGCTTCTTTCACAAATGAGTTATCAAGAGGCGATGGAAGTCTCCTATTTTGGTGCAAAAGTTTTACACCCAAAAACAGTGGCGCCAATTGCTCAATACCACATTCCTTGCTACATCCGAAATACGTTAAACCCTGAAGCAGTTGGTACTCTAGTATCAAATGAGCCTGATGAAACCGGACTCAATGTAAAAGCTATCTCTAATCTTGATGATCAAACTATGTTTGATGTTTCAGGGCCCGGTATGAAAGGGATGGTAGGGATGGCGAGCCGTATATTAGGCGCAATATCTCGTTCTGGCGTGTCAGTTTCTTTGATTACACAAAGTTCATCTGAGTACAGTATCAGCTTCTGTGTTGCTACTGAAGATGCTGCTAAAGCGAAATATGCGTTAGAGCAGGAGTTCGACCTAGAACTTAAGAGTGAACTACTAGAGCCTATCGAGATGCGTCACGAATTGGCTATTGTCTCTCTAATTGGTGATGGTATGCGCACCCATAAAGGTGTTGCAGCCAAGTTCTTCCAAGCGTTGGCGCAAGCCACTGTCAATATTGTTGCTATTGCACAGGGGTCATCTGAGCGGTCTATTTCAGCAGTAGTCGAGCAGCGAAAAACTAAACATGCGATATCTGCCTGTCATCAATCTTTCTTCGATGTGCAGCACTATTTAGATGTATTCCTTGTTGGCTGCGGTAATGTTGGTGCCGGTTTACTTGAGCAGATTAAACAACAACGTCAGATGTTAAAAGAGCAGCATATTGCCGTACGCGTATGCGGTATCGCTAACTCTAAACAGATGCTATTGGATGCTCAAGGTATCGACTTGTCTAACTGGCAGGGATTGTTAGCTGAAACAGAGCAGGCTGCCAATATTGAAGAGATGCTGCTGTGGGCTAAAGAGCAACAATTACTTAATCCTGTACTTGTGGATTGTACCTCTAGTGAGTTCGTCTCTGATCAATACCTTGCGATAATGAATGCTGGGCTTCATGTAGTTACGCCGAATAAGAAGGCTAATACTCGTGACATGGATTATTATCGTGCGCTGCGTCAAACTGCGTTAAAGCAGCGCCGTCAATTCCTATATGAAACAACTGTTGGTGCGGGACTACCAGTTATCGACAACCTTAAAAAGTTGTTATTTGCCGGTGATAAACTGCTGCGCTTTAATGGCATATTATCGGGTAGCTTATCATATATATTTGGTATGTTAGATGAGGGGATGACGCTATCCCAGGCCACAAGTATTGCCAGAGATAAGTGCTTTACAGAGCCTGATCCGCGTGATGATTTAAGTGGTATGGATGTTGCGCGAAAAGTACTGATTTTGGCTCGCGAAGTAGGCATGGAGCTTGAGTTGTCAGACATACATGTGGAATCCGTTTTACCTGAGTCATTTGATGCAGCGGGTGATGTTGACACCTTTATGGCGAATTTACCTGCTGTTGATGCTGCTATCGCACAACGCATCGAGACCGCTAAAGCCGAAGGGAAAGTGTTGCGTTATGTCGGACAGATTGATGATGAAGGTTGTAAGGTGAAAATAGCGGAGGTGGATGCGAGTGACCCTCTTTATAGTGTCAAAGGTGGCGAGAATGCCTTGGCATTTTATAGCCGTTATTACCAACCAATCCCATTTGTATTAAGAGGCTATGGTGCCGGTACTGATGTCACAGCTGCAGGTGCTTTTGCAGATATTTTAAGAACATTGAACTGGACGCGTGAGGTGGGTGTATGAGCGTAACAATCTATGCTCCAGCTTCAATGGGCAATGTTGGGGTGGGTTTTGACTTACTTGGCGGCGCGTTAGCACCTGTTGATGGCAGCTTACTCGGTGATAAGGTCACCGTAGAGAGCGCTGATCAAGGGCTTGAGCTGGTGGTTGTTGGTCATTGGGCTAACAAGCTTCCGGCCAATCAAAATGACAATATTGTTTATCAATGCGCAGTGTTCTTTCTTGAACACTTGGGCAAACATGTTGGGCTTAAGCTGACACTTGAGAAGAATTTACCTGTTGGTAGTGGCCTAGGTTCTAGTGCGAGTTCAGTTGTTGCAGCATTGATGGCATTAAATGAATATTTTGAGCAACCCTTTTCCGAGCAGCAAGTGCTCAAACTAATGGGCGACTTTGAAGGTAAAATTAGTGGCTCAGTGCATTACGACAATGTGGCACCTTGTTTCCTTGGTGGTATGCAGTTAATGCTAGATACCCCACAAGCCATTTGCGAACCTATACCGACTTTTAAACAGTGGTATTGGGTGGTTGCATATCCGGGCATTTCGCTATCAACAGCACGTATGCGTGACTTGATGCCTGAGCATTATTCAAAGCAAACAGCTATCGATTTTGGTCGTTATTTAAGTGCGTTTGTACATGCTTGTTATAAGCAAGATGACAAGCTTGCCATTGCGGTACTAAAAGATGTTCTTGCAGAGCCATACCGCGCCGCAGAGATCCCGCAATATCAGCAAGCCAAATTGGCGCTTAATGAGTTAGGCATGTTAACCACGGGGATCTCCGGCAGCGGCCCGACTCTGTTTACCATTACTGATGATGTGGAAACTGCGCAAGCTGCCAAGCAGTGGTTAGATGAACACTATATAGATCCACAGTTGGGTTTTTCTCATATTTGTAAAATTGATGATTTAGGGGCGCGTTGCGTCTAAATAGATTTTTACGCTTTTGCCTAGTGAAGTGCAATTAGCGAATAGATATAAAGAATTAAAGGAAATAGTCATGGAATTGTACAACCTAAAGCATCCCTCACAAGTCGTGAGCTTTACAGAAGCTGTCAAACTTGGGCTTGGAAAAGATCGTGGGCTTTTCTTTCCAAAAAGTATCCCTAGCTTAGAAGATATTGATAGCATACTTGCCTTGCCGTTCGTTGAACGTAGTAAAAAAGTCATTGGAGCTTGGCTTGCATCAGAACTGGGGCAAGAGACGGTTGATCGACTGGTTGAGAGAGCATTTAATTTTGAACTGCCATTGGTGCAAGCAGACAAAAATCTTTATAGCTTGGAGCTTTTTCATGGTCCTACGTTAGCCTTTAAAGATTTTGGTGCCCGTTTTATGGCGCAGTGTTTAAATGAGTTAGCGAAAGATGAAAAGATAAACATTCTAACCGCGACTTCAGGCGATACTGGGGCAGCGGTTGCCGATGCATTTTACGGCCTTGATAATATCAATGTTGTCGTTTTGTACCCCAAAGGCAAGATCAGTCTGTTGCAGGAGAAGATGTTCACTACATTAGGTGGAAATATTCATACTGTTGCAGTAAGCGCTGATTTTGATGCATGCCAGACCTTAGTTAAGCAATCTTTTGAAGACAGCGATATCCGTGATGGCTTGCACCTTAACTCTGCCAACTCAATTAACATTAGTCGTTTACTGGCACAGATTTGTTATTATTTTGAGGCTGTTGCGCAGTACAAGCAAAGTAACAGTGACGATCCGATTATTGCAGTGCCAAGTGGTAACTTTGGTAATCTAACTGCTGGTTTGTTTGCTAAAGCGATGGGATTACCTGTTAAGCGCTTTGTGGCTGCGACGAATAGTAATGATACCGTGCCACGTTACCTTGATAGTGGTGAGTGGTCGCCGCAGTTAACAGTGGCAACCATGTCAAATGCTATGGATGTGGCAGAACCAAGTAACTGGCCAAGAGTTGAAGCAATTGTTGAGTCGATGAACTGGTCTTTGGCCGATATCAAAGGCGTGGGAGTCTCTGAAGCTGATACCAGTGATTCAGTTAAAGCGCTACATCATGTGGGATACCTATCTGAACCCCACGCTGCAATTGCAGCGTTTGCATTGAATCAAACAATGTCTGCAGATGAAAAAGGTATCTTCCTTGGCACTGCGCACCCTGCTAAATTTAACGAAGTGGTTGAACAAGTGTTAGAGATTGAACTCCCTCTTCCTACAGCACTTGAAAATGTTGTTTCTAAGACTATTTTGTCGGCAGAACTTGCAGCAGACTTTGAGGTTCTGAAGGCTCACTTGTTTGATGTGTTAGATAAATAATTTTATTGACAGACATTGATGGAATGAAAGGAGAAGCTGTTATGGCTTCTTTTTTTTTGTGGTTGATATGTGTGCTGTCTGTATTTTAATCCGGTTTCCTGTGGGGGGATTGTTATGGGTGATCTGAAAAGGTTTTCACCCGCTCACAACTGAATCTAAATGTATCGTCTAAATCTTCCTTAGTGTTATTTTCACCATTTTTTTTGCTGTCTATATTCTATATTATGCGCGCAGTTTTCCTTGTGGGTGCATATCGGTGTTACGTTTCTTTGCCAGTATATTATTAGTTACTCTATTAAGTGGTTGTGCGAGCGAAGAGTTTGAGCTTTACCATAGAATAAACGAAGCATACGACTTTGAAGTGACTCACTGTGATAGCTTTGCCATGGTTACAGGTCTTGGGCGTGGTGAAAATGCGCTGGCCGATGCAAAGCTCAGCGCCATTAAGCAGGGTGAAGAGATCCAAGGCACGCATATAGTATGGTTGCAAATAGACCAAGGTGAACCCACTAGGGTGGTTGCAGTGATCTATAAGTGTTTACTTTAGTTTCGCTCCTTTCTGCTTAGCTATTGTGGCACTAAGCTACGTAGCCAGTTAATTTCAGCTGGCCAAAGATCGGCGTCTATTGTTTCTAAAATCAGTGGGATCCCTCTTACAGCTTCAAGCGTCATTAACGTTGAAAAAGCCTCAGCACCTATTTCCCCTTTGCCTAGTGATTGATGGCGATCCACTCTGCTATTAAGCTTGGTCTTGCTGTCGTTTAGATGCATTGCCTTCAAATAATGGTTACCGACAACTTCATCAAACAGGTTAAAGGCTGACAAACAGCTCTCTTGGGTGCGAATGTCATAGCCCGCCGCAAACATATGACACGTATCAATACAGATACCAACACGTGATTTGTCTTCAACGCCATCAATTATCTGCGCCAGCTGCTCGAAGCTATGGCCAAGGTTAGAGCCTTGACCTGCGGTATTTTCGATGACCGCAGTGACTTTGGTTGACTGCGACAGTGCAAAGTTTATCGATTCACTAATGCGCGATAAGCACTTGTCTGTATCTATCTGCCTTAGATGACTGCCAGGGTGAAAGTTAAGCAGTGTTAAGCCTATTTGTTCGCACCTTGCTATCTCGTCATAGAAGGCCTCTCTCGACTTTGTAAGTAGCTCATCATTGGGGTGGCCTAGATTAATGAGATAGCTGTCATGGGGGAGAATGGCATCCATTGAGATATTAGCTTCTGCACAGTTTTGTTGAAACAATGCTATTTGTTCTTCATCTAGAGGTTTACTTACCCATCTACGCTGATTCTTGGTAAACAATGCGAAAGCATTCGCTCCTATCGCTACGGCATTTTTGGGGGCGTTGGCAATGCCACCTGCTGCACTGACATGTGCGCCGATGAGATGACTTGTTAACATTGTCATGATTCCTGTTATTTTCCATTCCTAACAAATTTTGAGTTGGAATAATTCTGTAACGGCTCGATATTTACAGATGCTTATAAGTAAGTGATTGTATCACCATCTTATTTTGTTGATCTCTATCACGAACAGGCTATTTATCATTTTGTTATAGTTGGGTGTTATTCGTACGGTTTACTAATATTGTATCTAGTGGGGCTTAATTCGGGTGGAGAAAACTATGCTAGCCAGACTCATGCACGATCACAAGCATATTGGTATTTTGCTTAAGATTTTAAAGGCCAAACACATTAAGCTAGCGGCCGGTGAAGGGATTAATTACAACTTAGTTCGAGATATTGTTGAATATATGCAGAGCTACGCTGAACACAGCCACCATCCACTGGAGGAAGTGATCTCTGAGTTCTATTGGAACAAGTTGGGTAGGGCGCATATTAACGAAACGCTCACCTCGGAACATAAGAAACTTGTTGATGCATCAGCCTCATTAATGGCCACTTTGAACCTTATATTAAGCGATGTGGTGGTGTCTAAAGAGCAACTCGTCGGTGACTTAGCAAGCTATGTCGCGTTGCAACAGTCGCACATGGACTTTGAGGAGTCGACAGTCTTCCCCAAATGGGCGAACGTGATAACTGAATCTGATTGGCAAACGGTTGTGCAGATGTGCGATGCAAGGCTTATAGATGATCCGTTATTCAGTGAAAGCGATAACGTGCTATTTGAAGAGTTGAAAGAGTATATAGAAGCTGATGAGTAGCAGCGTTATTTGTAGAGTTGGCATTAAAAACAAAAAAGAGCGAATCAACGCTCTTTTTTTGGTTTTGTTACATCAGGAGGGTGTCCAATTCACCTTCAAAGCTGGTGTCAATGTCCTGAAGTTCTTTAAGTAAGCGGTGCTTTTCCTTCAGAGCTTCAATTTCACGCCATTTCCGCTTTTTGTTGGAGCTTCTCGAGCGGCTTGGCTTCTCAACTATACTATCTAGCGCACTACCATAATCAAGTCGATTCATGGCAACCTCCTGTTGTTTATTTTGTCATCAAATAAATAGCATGTTTTTCAAGTATGGTGCAACATAAATGTTTCATTTATGTTAATCGGGTATGAAATTTCAGTGTCTAGAGAAAGGTGTTAATTTTGATAAACTTGAATTTTATTCATGTTTATTTGGGAATGTTGGCGATGAAAATCAAAAAAGCCAGTCGAAACTGGCTTTTTTAGTGTTATTAACTATTAAACCGAATGGTTAAATTTTATTCTGCTTGAATAGGTTAATTAACGCATTACTTGAAGTATCTAAATCTGTAGCATCAGATTGGGCTGTTAATCTGTCCAGCACATCATTACCCAACTGTTTACCTAGTTCTACACCCCATTGATCAAAAGAGTTGATCTGCCATATCGCACCTTGAACAAAAGTTCTGTGCTCATACAGTGCAATCAGCGCACCCAATGTTGTAGGCGTAAGCTTGTCCATTAGCAGTGTGTTGCTCGGTTTATTACCTGGCATCACTTTGTGTTGCGCAATAAGCTGCTTTTCACTATCTGACAATGAGCTACCGCTTAATTCAGCTAATGCTTCGTCGAAAGTCCTTCCCTGCATTAATGCTTGGGTTTGGCCAAAACAGTTTGAGGCTAGCTGAACATGGTGCTCACCAATTGGATTATGGCTATTTAACGGCATAATAAAATCGGCTGGGATAAGTGCAGTACCTTGATGAAGTAGCTGGTGGTAGGCATGCTGTCCATTGGTGCCTTCACCGCCCCAGATCACAGGTCCAGTACTGTAGTCCACATCAGTGCCATTAAGCGTGACTGATTTACCATTACTTTCCATATCAAGCTGTTGGAAGTATGCAGGCAGACCACGTAAGTAGTGATCATATGTCAGTACTACGTGAGATTGTGCATTAAAGAAATTACCGTACCACAGAGAAAACATTCCCATGATCACCGGCATATTGCTTTCGAGCGGGGTCTCTAGGAAGTGAATATCCATTTCGTGGGCACCAGCAAGCAGCTCACGAAAGTTGTCCATACCAACAAGCAGTGCGATAGGTAAACCAATTGCTGACCATAGTGAATAACGACCGCCAACCCAGTCCCACATTGGGAAGATGTTATTAGCATCAATACCAAATTCAGTGGCTTTAGCAACATTAGAGCTAACGGCAACAAAGTGCTTAGCAACATCTGCTTGCACAGCCCCTTGTGCTAAAAACCAATCTTTAGCACTTAATGTATTGGTCAATGTCTCTTGGGTGCCGAAAGATTTAGAGGACATGACAAACAATGTTGTCTCTGCATTGAGCCCTTTAAGCTTTTCAGTAATTGATGTGCCATCAACGTTGGCAACAAAATGACAATTTAGCTGGCCAGTCCAATAGGGACGCAGCGCTTGGGAGACTATTTTAGGACCTAAAAATGACCCACCAATGCCAATACTTACAACATCAGTAATGGTCTTGCCTGTATAGCCTTTCCACTCACCAGTTGTTACCGAGCCAACAAAGCTTTCCATTTTGTCTAAGGTTTGCTGAACTTCAGCAACAATGTTGACACCGTCAACGTTTATGACCTTATCTTTTGGCGCTCGAAGTGCAGTATGTAGTACTGCTCGCTGCTCAGTATTATTAATGGTGTCACCGGCAAACATGGCTTTGATTTTTTCTTCAAGTTTAGATTCTTTTGCCAATGCAAAAAGCAGTGACAAAGTTTCTGTTGAAGCTCTATTTTTAGAGTAATCTAAAAGCAGCCCGCATGCCTTGGTAGACATATCATCGAATCGCTGTGGCTGTTGTTTAAACAGCTCGCGCATGTGCGGCACAGTTTTACTATGTTGCTGGAGTGCTTGCCAACTGGCAAGCTGAGTCAGTTCGGTCATTTTAGTAGTCCTATTCCTTTAAGACGATAGCTCTGCTTTAAGCATGACTTCAAGTTTACCTTGGTCTACTGCAAAGTTACGGATCCCTTCAGCTAGTTTTTCTACAGCCATTGGATCTTCATTAAACTCCCAGCGGAACTGTGCTTCAGACATTGCAGGCTCGGCCGCAACCGTTTCTGTTGCAGGTAGCAATTTTTGTACGATAGGTGTATTGCTGTTTGATAACTCTTCTAACAGCGCGGGGCCAATAGTGAGTCGGTCACAACCAGCGAGTTCGATGATTTCACCTGTGTTACGGAAACTTGCTCCCATAACGACAGTGTTAAAGCCATGACGCTTATAGTAGTTGTAGATACTTGTTACCGACACCACACCTGGATCTTCTGCTGCTGAATACTCAAGTCCTGTATCTTTCTTATACCAATCAAGAATACGGCCGACAAATGGAGAGATCAGGTAAACCCCAGCTTCTGCACAAGCTCGAGCTTGAGCAAAACTAAATAGTAGCGTTAGGTTACAGTTGATACCTTCTTGTTCAAGCTCTTTAGCTGCGCAGATCCCTTCCCAAGTAGAGGCAAGTTTAATCAAAATACGTGACTTGTCGATACCAGCTTCTCTGTACAAAGCTATAAGCTTGTGTGCTTTTGCGATAGAGGCTGTTTTATCGAAAGATAGGCGAGCATCGACTTCTGTAGAGATGCGGCCTGGAACAATTTTAAGGATCTCTAAACCAATATTTACCGCAAGTTTGTCACCAGCATCTTCAATCTGCTGTTCAATATTGTCACTTTGGCTTTTTGCCCAAGTAATAGCATTGTCAATTAGACCACTGTATTCAGGGATCTGTGATGCTTTTAGGATGAGTGATGGGTTCGTTGTTGCATCTTCTGGTTGATAACGTTTTATGGCTTCAATATCACCGGTATCCGCCACGATAGTCGTGATGGGTTTAAGTTGTTCTAATGTGTTGGCCATGTGAATTACATCCTTCTCAATGAGCAGCATAAGTTTGATGGTTAATTAGCAGGTATTAAAAGCCATTTTAATGATCATTCCAACTAAATATGAAAAAAAATTACAGAAAAGTTGCAAAAAATCAGTAAAACAGCTTTTTTTGGTAATATAGCTACCAATATTAACGTTCGATTCTTGCAGTCTGATGAAATTTCTGTGCGATAGGCTGCTAAAACATAAATATTGAGTAATGCGCTAAAGCTTAGTTGTTGAGTATAGTGGCTGCAGCAATTAAACAAAAAGCCCACAGCTATAAAACTGTGAGCTTGTCAAAATCAACTAACAAATACGATATCAATTATTATCGAAATAATAAGATCGTGTTTACTTAAGCACTGGTACTTTTTCCGTTCCAGTTACATGCGCGTCGATACGGCGGTTAGCTTGGTTAGCCTCTTTAGAGCTTCCCTCAATTAACGGTTGGGTAATGCCGTAACCCTTAGATGATACTCTTCCAGGTGCTATGCCATATTCATTGATAAGTACATCTGCAACGGCAATAGCTCGACGTTCAGACAGCGCCATATTGTAATCAGCAGCGCCAGTATTAGAGGCATGGCCCGCAATGATGACCTCTGAATTTGGGTGCTTATTCATGTATTCGGCTAGATCCTTAATGTCACTGTAAGATGCTTCTTTTACTGTGGCTGAATTCGTGGCAAATTTAGCTTCAATCTCGAATTTATCTTCGGTCTCTTGATAGATGGTACAGCCATTACTATCAACTTTGTGAGTCGCTGGCGTATCTGGACATTGATCAATATCATCATTGACGCCATCGTTATCAGCATCACCAACGACAACGGCTACAGGCACAATCGGCTTAGACTTACTACCGAAGCGATAGCTTAGTTCAAGTCCCCAATAGTTGCTTTCCATCTCCAGTGTTTTCCACTTATCTTCGTCTAGATTTTCATAACGACGATACTTAGCTTGTAGTTTTAGGTTATCGGTAATGTTGTAGCCGATACCTGCTCCAATATATGGTGCTACACCGCTATCACTATAGTATTCACTGCCGTAATTTTTGTTGTTGGAGATGAGATAGTTAAATGCACCTGCTTCTGCTGATAAGCTCCAGCGATTGGCAAATGGCCAAAATGCGACTAAGCCTAGATTCATGCCTCGGGCGCCGACGTCATTAAGCTTGTTTGAGTAGTCTACCCACTCAGCGCGGCCTAAGTCGCGATAGCCTAACTCAACACCAAAGTAATCGTTAAATAGATAACCAGCAAACACATCCCATGCATATGGGTCATCATCACCACAGGTTTTCATGGTTTTTTGATCGCAATTAGGCTCATAGTTGTTGACGCCTAAACCGCCACCAACATACCAAGGGCTCATACCATCTGCAGCCGTGGCTGCAAAAGGTAGCATTGAAGTTAGCAATACTGCTTGTAGAGTTTTGTTCATCATTCGTAATCCTTATGTTTTATTTATAAAACTCCTCCGCCTACTTAATACTTAAGTAGTGCTAGCGCTTATCACGGAGATCCTTTGGTTTTATAGCTAGCTGACACTATTATCCGTCGCGAATGTAACATTTTCCACTTTATTGTTGATAAGGGTGTAAATTTTTTGCAAAAAAAAGGTGCCTTCTTGAGAGGGCACCTTTCTATTTGGGGAAATTTAAGGAGGCGTTATCGCGTCCACACCCAGTTTTCAATGCTTACAGGATCAACACCATTCGCTTTGATGTAATTTCTGTGGTCTACCAAACGTTGCAACATATCGGTAGTTAATGCGACGTGTTGGGTCTCATCAATAACGCCTTGCTGGAATAGTTTGTAAGCCATATCAATAACAAGGTGGTAACGAGAAGTACCATTACGAACACCCATATCAAATGGTGTGGTTGTTGAACCTTCTTCTTCGTAGCCTTTGATTCTGAAACGGTCGCTGCCTTTGTAGTCAAACACGAGTTTCTTAATCGTATTCGGGTAGCCATGGTAGTTGAATACCACACCTTTATCCGCTGTGAATACTTCATCCATCAACCATGGCTTGCTTTGGAAGTCTAAGCTACCTAAGCCGCTACTCGTAAGCTCAGTGACACTGACAAAACGAATGCGTACGCGTGGTAATAGCTCTCTGATAAGTACCAGTGCTGCCATCGCTTCTTGAGTCACGTAGTCACCACAACCAACCAGTACCACATCTGGGTTTTCATCAGACGCAAAATCCCAAACCATGACACCGTCTTTAGCTTGCTGACGTGCTTCATCAAGTGTTAGCCACTGTGGAAGGTCTTTCTTACCAGCGACTAAGATGTTTAGCTTGTCGCGATCAGCGTATGCACGTTCAGTATAAACAAGCGTGCTGTTACCATCAGCTGGAAGGTAGGCTGAGATAATCTTAGGGTGCTTCTCAAGCATTGCCCCAAGGAAAGATGGGTTCTGATGAGAGTAACCGTTGTGATCTTGGCGCTCAAGGAGTGACGAAAGTACTACGTTACAAGCAGGTACTGGTTTACGGAAGTGTACACCTTGGCTAGCGTATACATACTTACAGTATTGGTCAGCCATTGACGAAACAACTTGTGAGAAAGCTTCATAAGTTGGGAACATCGCGTGGCGGCCAGTTACTGTGTAACCATGTAGCATACCGAAAAGTAGGTTCTCAGATAGCAACTCAATGACACGACCATCGCGAGACATGTCCTCGTCCCAGCTTTCGATAGGCCACTGCCATGCGCGGTCAGTTTCTTCGAACACAGCTTGTAACTGGTTAGAATAGGTTTCATCTGGACAGAAGATACGCAGGTTACGTTGGTCACGGTTAAGTTTAAATGCATCACGCATCCACTCGCCCATCTTGAACATTGATAGACCACGTTGACCACGAGGTGTCTCAGGGCCGTAGGCTAGCTTTTCAAGATCTGGGTTTGCTAAGGCGCGAACCACTTCACCACCATAACTTAGGTGCTGACGACCACAAGATAGCTCTTTAGGCGGAATGAGGGACTGAATATCTTTGTCAAAAATCAGCTCACCTTGTTCGTTAATGCTGTAAAGCTCATTGAACTTATAGCTAGCAAGCCAAGTGTTTAGTGCGTCAAGGTGACCTTTGTCGGTAGCACACTTGTTGACTATAACTTGGTGTGACTCGCAGTTACCTTCAAGCTTCTTACCATTATATTCAGAAGTACCAGTCCAACCTTTAGCTGTGCGCATTAGAATGACAGGCCAGCGTGGCTTAACAACATCTTCGCCCGCTCTAGCGCGAGTTTGAATGTCATTAATCATTTCGTATGACAAGTCCATAGCAGCAGTCATCTGCTCATAGACATCTTGCTCTAGCTCATCGTCTACGATGATTGGGTGGTAACCAAGACCGCGGAATTCTAGGTCAAGTTCTTCATGGCTCATTCTTCCCATACGAGTAGGGCCTGAAATCTTGTAGCCATTAATATGTACAATAGGAAGTACTGCACCGTTGTTCTTTGGTGAAACAAGACGGTTTGCATACCAAGAGGCTGCAAGTGGGCCAGTTTCTGATTCGCCATCACCAATTAGGCAAGCTGCAATTAAATCTGGGTTATCTAGTACGGCGCCCCACGCAACTGAAAGTGAGTAACCAAGTTCACCACCTTCTAGAATTTGACCTGGTGCTTCAGGGTTTGCATGAGAAGGGTAGCCATATGCTGCAGAGAACTTCTGGCAGATATCAGTGATACCCGTTTCATTATATGGAATAGTGTCAGGATAAAAATGACTAAGTGAGCCTTCCATGAAGAGGTTCGCCTGTACTGCTGGGAAACCGTGACCAGGGCCAACAAGGTATACAAATGAACGATTATGCTTAGTAATCAGTCGGTTAACGTTTGCGTATACAAAGTTAATACCTGGACATGTTCCCCAGTGACCAAGTAGTCTTGGCTTAATATCTGTGTGAGCTAAAGCACGTTTATGTAGCACGTTTTGCTTTAGGTAAATTTGTGATGTCGCCAAAAAGTTAGTTGCTCTAACGAATTTCTTTAAGGAAACGATCTCTTGTTGATGTGACATAAATAACCCCATTTACGTAATCAGAAAGTTAAACAAATTTGATGGGAACTACTATATTTGTAATTTTATTACAAAAACGTGTCCTACATCTTATTTATAGAAAGTAATTTGTACTGATAAATGTAGTAAAACTAGATGTAAATGATGTGTTATTTTAGTTAATCTAGTTGGATATGTTTAAAGGTTCCTGTGATTCGGATGTCAGCTAAATGATGATGTGTGATCTATATCACTCAGGGTTAAAGCAATGCTATGCTATTTTGCAGCGCGGAATGCGGCAGGCGTGACGGTAATTTAATCACGTATGGATAATTCAAAAAGAAAATCTGCCGACATTTAAATACATTAGGAAGGATAAACACAAGCCAAACCTAATCCAGTGTCACAACGCTCGATTATGTTTGTCGTGGGGATAAATAATAATTATGTTCGAACCGTTAATTAATGCAGTTGAATCTACAATCAACGCCGTCAACGGCGTGTTGTGGGGAAGCTTACTTATTTATGTATTAGTCGCCGCTGGCGTACTCTTTACGCTTCGCTTGGGCTTTATACAGTTTAGATTGTTTGGCCATGGGGTTAAGTTAGTGCTCCAGGGACGCGAAAAAGTCAATGGTATCTCCTCTTTTCAAGTTTTTTGTACCTCAATGGCTGCTCGTGTAGGTACCGGTAATATGGCTGGTGTTGCAGTTGCGATAACCGTAGGTGGCGCTGGTGCTATTTTCTGGATGTGGCTAATTGCACTTCTTGGTATGGCAACCGCATTTATTGAGTCAACACTTGCTCAAGTCTACAAAGTCAAAGACAGTGACGGGCAATATCGCGGCGGTCCTGCTTATTACATGGAAAAAGGCCTAGGTAAGAAGTGGATGGGAATACTTTTCTCCATACTACTTATTATTGCTTTTGGTTTTGCTTTCAACGCGGCACAAGCTAACACCATGACTGATGCATTGAATAACGCATTCGGTTTAGACAAGACACTTGTTGGCTTAGTCATTGTTATGGCGTCTGCCTACATTATTTGTGGTGGCTTGAAAAAGGTTGCACGTGCGTCAGAGCTTATCGTGCCAGTGATGGCCGTCGCATACTTAGCAATCGCTATGGTTGTTTTGGTCATTAATATTGACCAAGTACCTGCTGCATTAACGCTAATTGTTAAAAGTGCATTTGGTTGGGAAGAAGCGGCTGGTGGCGCGATGGGTGCAATGATGGCGGGTATTGCTCGTGGTCTATTCTCAAACGAAGCGGGTATGGGTAGCGCGGCTAACATTGCTGCATCTGCAACGCCAAACCCGAACCACCCTGCGTCACAAGGCTTTGTACAGATGATTGGCGTATTTGTTGATACAATCGTTATCTGTAGTGCATCGGCGGCAATTATCCTACTGTCTGGTGTGTTAGACAACCCTGGTGAGCAGAAGGGTATTGGTCTATTGCAGTTAGCGCTTAGCAATGAGCTAGGTGGTTGGTCTGCATACTTCATCGCATTCGCGATAATACTATTTTGTTTCTCATCAATTATTGCTAACTACAGTTATGCAGAAAACAACATCATGTTCCTGACCAAGAGTAAGAAAATTCTGTATGTTTTCCGCGCCCTTGTGTTGGCGATGGTGATGACAGGCTCTGTGGCTTCGCTGCAGTTAGTGTGGAACTTTGCAGATGTTTCGATGGGACTCATGGCTTTGGTCAATATCGCTGCAATTGTGATGCTGTCTAAGGTGGCATTTGCTGTCGTTAAAGATTATGAGCGTCAGATTAAGCAAGGCTTAGTGCCAACATTTGATGCCACTCAATTCCCTGAAATAAAAGGCGTTGAGACGGGTGAGTGGTCTGATGGAAAGAGCGCTACAACCAAGTCTTAAATAGAAGTTTAAGCTTGATGCGGTAAGTTGAATTAGCGCAATCTAAAAAACCACGCTTTATAAGCGTGGTTTTTTTGTTTTTGATCAGTATGATTGTCACAGTTTAACAATATCTATGTATAGGACATCACATGTTAATTCTGGTTTCACCTGCAAAAACATTAGACTTTGAAAACCCTGCGGGTACTCAAAGTTATTCAATTCCTACGCTGTTGGCTCAAAGTGAGCAGCTGATTGATGTCTGCCGTAAGTTAACACCAAGCGATATTGCCTCTTTGATGAAGGTCAGTGATAAAATTGCTGGACTCAACGTAGCAAGGTTTAGTAGTTGGGATGCTAATTTCACTACTGAGAATGCGAAACAAGCGGTGTTCGCTTTTAGAGGTGATGTTTATACCGGTCTTGATGCTGATACATTGTCAGAAGTGAGCTTACAGAAAGCACAGCAGCAGCTACGGATCCTGTCTGGCTTATATGGATTATTGAAACCATTAGATTTGATGCAAGCTTATCGTTTAGAGATGGGAACGCGCTTAAGTAATGCTAGAGGGACAAACCTTTATCAGTTCTGGGGCGATATTATTACTGATGAAATCAATCGGACAACTGCCGCTCAAGGTGATGAGTTTATTATTAATCTTGCTTCTAACGAGTACTTTAAAGCGGTTAAGCATAAACAGCTGACTGCAAACTTAGTGACGCCAGTCTTTAAGGATAAAAAGAACGCTCAATATAAGGTGATCAGCTTCTTTGCTAAGAAAGCTCGAGGGATGATGGTGCGCTATATTCTGGACAACAATGTTGAATCATTGGATGCACTGATAAAATTTGATAGTGCTGGTTATTATTATAGCGAAGCTGAATCGACGGTTGCTGCGCCAGTGTTCTTGCGAGAAGAGCAGTAGTCGCCAACTCGAAAAAAAGCAGCCATATGGCTGCTTTTTTATTTTCACAAGTTTACCCAATTAAGCTGGGGTATTTTGCCACTACTATTTTGCCACTATTGGACGTAACTCGATGGTTGACTGTGCCATTAAGTAAGCAAACTGAGCGTAAGCGGCGACATTTTGTTTAAGTGCAGCTGGCTCTATTTTATCTAAGGTATCATTGGGTGTGTGGTGGTAGTCAAAGTAATCTGTGCCATCTTGTCTTAATGAAGCAACTGGAACACCTAGTGAAGGTAACATAGAGACATCAGGGCCTCCTGAGGCTTTATTAGTGCCTAAAACCACGCCATTGTTAGCCATTGGCGCTGAAAGGGCTAATAATTGGGGATAGGCGCTCTCACTCGCTCTAAAATCAACTTGATAGATACGACCCGCCCCAAAATCAGACTCGGCGGCAATATAATGATTACCTAGCTCCGCTTGGTGCGCTTTTGCATACGCCTTACCACCAACAAGCCCCACCTCTTCAGCGGCATATAAAACAACTCTTATCGTTCTAGCTGGCTTGGTGGGTAGATCTTGAATTAGCTTACCAGCGGCAGTGACTATACCCACACCGGCGCCATCATCAATCGCGCCAGTGCCTTCGTCCCAAGAGTCTAGATGAGCACCTATCAACACTATCTCTTCTGGTTTACTAGAGCCAATGACTTCAGCTATAACGTTGTATGAAGTGGCAAAGCCTTGGTTTTGAGACGAAAGCTGCAAGTTAATGGTAATATTGCTATCACGTTTTAACATCGCGTTGATCAAATCCGCATCCGGGCTAGACATAGCTGCAGCTGGAATTTTAGCGACGCCCTCCTTATATCTCATCATGCCAGTATGGGCCATTCGGTCATGATCGGTGCCAATAGAGCGGATCATGACTGCCACAGCACCTTTTTCAGCTGCAGCAACAGCGCCTCTAGAGCGGCCTCCTACGCTTTTTCCATAGCCTTTACCAGTAATATGACGTTCGGTAATGTGATCGATGAAGACAATTTTGCCCTGTACATCAGCAGGCTCTGCCAGTTTTAGCGCAGCTAAGTTGTCGAAACGAATGATATTGGCCTCAACACCGCTTGCAGGCGTTGAAACACTGCCACCTAAAGCTGTGATAACAAGCGGTTGAGGGTAAGGGGCTACGATAGAAGCTTTGGCTTCGCCTCGGTGCCATACCGGCACCTGTACCGCTTCTTTGTAGACTTTATCAAAACCAAGTGAATTAAGTTTTGATTCTGCCCACTGCACTGCAATAAGATCTTTATCGCTGCCAGCGAGTCTCGGGCCAACCTCGACGGTTAATGACTCGACCAGTTCGTAAGCAAGATTTGAGCTTAATGCTTGCTGCTGAAGTTGCATGGCAACCGTCTCATTTGGGCTGTTTATTGGTTGAGTTTGGCACCCCAGTAAACTGCCTAAAAAAACACCGGCGGCAAGTTTGAGATAGATACTTTTCATGAGTTTCCTTTGTTTTTATTACTTATGTCCCATTTTTGAAAACAATCTAGCAAAAAGTGTGCTTCATGTCCCGACTATATCTGTAAGTCAACGCTATATTAGACCGTCGGTTTGTTTTAGGAGAAATAGCTCGTAATGAATATAGAATTAATGCAGCAACGAGCAGACCATGCCGTTGTATTGTTGAAGGCGATGGCTAATGAACGTCGTCTGTTTATCTTGTGCTATCTTCTTAACGAAGGGGAGATGTGCGTTGGTGAAATGAACAAGAAATTGGGATTGAGCCAGTCAGCGCTTTCGCAGCACCTTGCGTGGTTACGTAAAGACAATTTAGTTGAAACCCGCAAAGAAGCTCAAACAGTATATTACTCGTTAAAAAGTGATGAAGTTGCTGAGATTATTAAGCTACTTAATAATATTTACAGCGAAAGCTTACAAACGGTAGCGTAATAGCATTAAAAAGAAGAAAGCTAAGTTAGGTTTTCTTTGTAATGTTAACGTTTCACTAGTTGTAAAAAAATAGAGAGGCTATCCTCTCTATTTTTTTGTCTGAAATTTGTACATTGATTGCCTACTATCGCTCGGGCTCAAATTACAGGCATAAAAAAACCGGCCTAGGCCGGTTTTTAATTGCTTTAAACTATAACTTAAGCAGCAAGTGCTTTAATTTTAGCATTCAAGCGTGACTTATAACGAGCAGCCTTATTCTTATGAATAAGACCTTTAGTCGCCATACGGTCAACAATTGGTTGTGCTGTTACGAAAGCAGCAGTAGCTGATTCGTGATCACCTGCATTGATTGCAGCGATTACTTTCTTTACGTAAGTACGTAGCATTGAGCTACGGCTTGCGTTGTGCTGACGACGCTTCTCAGACTGAAGCGCGCGCTTCTTTGCAGACTTGCTATTAGCCAAGGTGCAACTCCTAAAACTGGGTTTGGTATTTTTAAGGTCGAGGAATATGCCCTATTTATGTCACTTTGTCAATGACAATGATTGAATCAGTTCGATTAACTCAAAATAATCCAACCAGCTTGGCTATCTTCAACCTAACTCGTGTAATATGGTGCGCAATTCTAGCAGGTATTGCTTTGAGACAATAGAGGCAAGCGCCATTTTGTGCGTGATATCGCCTAAGTATTTTAGCTCTAATAACAAGAGCAGGGGACGTTTTGAGCAGAAAGCTATTTAGATCTGGCATGATTGTCAGTGCTATGACACTAATTTCACGCGTTTTAGGTTTGGTTCGAGATGTGGTTATCGCCAACCTCATGGGAGCTGGAAGCAGTGCAGATGTTTTTTTCTTCGCTAATAAGATCCCTAATTTTTTAAGACGACTTTTCGCTGAAGGTGCATTTGCACAAGCCTTTGTGCCGGTATTAACTGAGTATCAAGAAAAAAACAGTGACGAAGAGGTCAGGGAACTTCTCGGGAAGGTGGCAGGAACACTGGGTGTTCTCGTCAGTGTGGTAACCTTATTTGGCGTTATCGCTTCTCCAGTGTTAGCGGCGTTGTTTGGTGGCGGTTGGTTTCTTGCCTGGTTAAATGATGCACCCGGCGGAGAAAAGTTTGAACTTGCTGCTCTAATGCTAAAAATAACCTTCCCCTATCTTTGGTTTATAACCTTTACCGCTTTGGCAGGCTCGATATTGAACACTCGCGGCCGTTTTGCGGTCTCTGCGTTTACGCCTGTTTTCCTTAACATTGCCATTATTACCGCAGCCCTATTTTTAGCGCCTAATCTACAGCAGCCTGAAATAGGCTTAGCGTGGGGGGTATTTTTTGGTGGATTGATCCAATTCTTGTTTCAAATTCCTTTTTTATTAAGAGAAAAAGCGATTGTAAAACCGAGTTGGGGCTGGAGTCACCCAGGAGTCACCAAGATTAGAACATTGATGATCCCTGCACTTTTTGGTGTGTCAGTTTCACAAATCAATTTGTTATTCGATACCTTTATTGCCAGTTTCTTAATGACAGGTTCCATTAGTTGGCTCTATTACTCTGATCGATTACTCGAGTTTCCGCTTGGCCTGTTTGGTATTGCGATTGCGACAGTCATCTTACCTGCATTGTCGAAACGTCATGTAAACGCAGAAAGCCAAGCTTTTTCACAAACAATGGACTGGGGCGTAAAAGCTATCATCTTACTCGGGCTTCCTGCTATGTGTGGCTTAATCATGCTTGCTAAGCCGATGTTGATGGTATTATTTATGCGCGGTGCTTTTACTTACGAAGACGTAGAAATGGCCTCCTATAGCTTAATGGCATACGGCAGTGGCCTACTGAGTTTTATGTTGATTAAGATTCTAGCGCCAGGTTATTACTCTCGCCAAGATACTAAAACGCCAGTGCGGTATGGCATTATTGCCATGGTGAGTAATATGGTATTTAACCTAATATTTGCTATACCTTTTGGTTATGTTGGTTTGGCTATTGCCACTTCTATGTCGGCATTGTTAAATGCGTGTCTATTGTATCGGGGATTACACAAAGCTAATGTGTATCGCTTAAGTGCATCGACCTTGATCTTTTCAATGAAGTCGTTAGTTGCTGGCCTCATCATGGTCGCAGCCATCTATTATCTAGAGCCGCCGATTGTCACATGGTTGGAGTTTTCATTGTTAGAACGTGGGTTGGAGTTAGCAAAGTTGATTGCAATTGCAGCAATTTGCTACTTTATTTGCTTAGTTTTGTTGGGAATTCGCCCTTGGAAGATGAAAGCTGCCGTTTGAGTGCTGATTATAAAGGCTAGCTGGTATATAATCCGCCCATTTACTCTCATGTGTCGTGTAAGATAATGGAATTGATCCGCGGTATTCATAATATTTTGCCTCAGCATCATGGTTGCGTATTAACAATAGGCAACTTTGACGGCGTCCACCGTGGCCATGCTGAAGTGATTAATAGGCTGGTAGATAAAGCAAAGCATTTAGACTTACCAGCGGTTGTGATGACATTTGAACCGCAGCCACAAGAGTTTTTTCGCGGTGATAATGCACCAGCTCGGTTGAGCTTATTGCGTGACAAAGTGATGTTACTCGATGAGTTATCAATTGATCGAATGCTCTGTATAAATTTCAATAAGAAGTTTGCCGATTATACAGCTGAAGATTTTGTTGAGCAGTTATT
Source organism: Shewanella sp. 10N.286.54.B9 (assembly GCF_041468565.1). Classification (NCBI taxonomy): domain Bacteria; kingdom Pseudomonadati; phylum Pseudomonadota; class Gammaproteobacteria; order Alteromonadales; family Shewanellaceae; genus Shewanella; species Shewanella sp. 10N.286.54.B9. The sequence continues at coordinate 33,679 of NZ_JBFRIY010000001.1, read as the reverse complement.
GGTCAAAGCTCTTGGTGTAAAGTACTTAGTGGTAGGTGATGATTTCTGCTTTGGCAAGCAGCGTCAAGGCAATTTCGATATGCTGCGAAAAGCGGGTGAGAAGTTTGGTTTTGCTGTAGTCAGTACACAAAGTTTCGTCCTTGGCGACACACGGGTTAGCTCTACAGAAGTCAGACGACTACTTGCAGAGGGAAATATGGAACAGGCAAGACGCTTGCTTGGTCATCCATTTATTCTGAGTGGCAAGGTCGCACATGGCCAGAAAATTGGGCGAACCATTGGTTTTCCAACCGCTAATATCGCATTGAAGCGCAAAGTCACTCCCGTTAGAGGTGTGTTTGCCGTTAAGCTTTATTGGGATAATAGTGATATATATGAAGGCGTAGCTAACGTCGGTTTTAGACCAACGGTTAATGGCCAAGTATGTCAGTTAGAAGTCCACTTGTTTGATTTTGATGGTGACCTTTATGGTAAAACTGTTGAAGTTGAGTTGGTGGCAAAGATTAGAGACGAGCAGCCATTTGGATCACTAGATGCGCTGAAAAAACAAATTAAAAATGATGCTGATAAAGCGAAAGCTTTACTCGGCAGCGATGCAGGCTAATAGCTTAGCTAACAAAACGGTAAAGGGTTAATGAGCGACTATAAATCTACTTTGAATTTGCCGGAAACAGAGTTTCCGATGCGTGGTAACTTGGCTAATCGTGAGCCAGAGATGTTGAAATCCTGGAACGAGAAAGGACTGTACCAACAGATCCGTGAAAGCCGTAAAGATAGTAAACCGTTTATTTTGCATGATGGTCCTCCATATGCGAACGGCGATATCCATATTGGCCACTCAGTTAATAAAATTCTTAAAGATATTATTATTAAGTCAAAGACCATGTCTGGTTTTGATGCGCCGTACATTCCTGGTTGGGACTGTCATGGTCTACCTATTGAGCTTAAAGTTGAGCAAAAAGTCGGTAAGCCGGGTCATAAGGTTAGCGCTTCTGAGTTCCGCCAAAAGTGCCGTGAATATGCAGCAAAGCAAGTTGATGGTCAGCGTGATGACTTTATCCGTTTAGGTGTATTTGCCGATTGGCAAAATCCTTACCTAACGATGGATTACAACACCGAAGCCAATATCGTTCGTTCACTATCAAAAGTGATCGACAGCGGTCACCTGCACAAAGGTGTTAAGCCTGTGCATTGGTGTACAGACTGTGGCTCTGCGCTAGCAGAAGCTGAAGTTGAGTACGAAGACAAAATGTCTCCAGCAATCGATGTTGCATTCACCGTTGTTGATAAGCCTGCGCTGTTAGCCAAATTTGGTTTAACTGAGTACGCGCATCCTATTTCAATGGTTATTTGGACCACCACGCCTTGGACATTGCCTGCTAACCGTGCATTATCAGTAGCAGGACAGTTAGAGTACACCTTGGTTGAGATGGTTAAAGATGGCCAAACTCAAGCACTAGTGTTAGCACAAGAGTTAGTTGAATCATGTGTTGAGCGTTTTGGTGCAGAATCGCACAAGGTACTAGCCAACGTGCTAGGTAGCGAGCTTGAGCTACTGCGTTTTAACCACCCATTCTATGATTTTGATGTGCCAGTGATCCTTGGCGAGCATGTTACGGTCGAGTCTGGTACTGGTGTGGTGCATACCGCTCCAGGTCATGGTCAAGACGATTTCGTCGTCGGTCAAAAATATGGCTTAGAGGTTGCTAACCCTGTTGGCGATAATGGCGTTTATAAAGCAGATACTGAAATATTTGCAGGTCAGCACGTATTTAAAGCTAACAAGAGTGTTGTTGCACTATTGGAAGAGAAAGGCGCGCTGCTTAATCATGTGGCTATTAACCATAGTTACCCGCATTGCTGGCGTCATAAAACACCGATTATTTTCCGTGCTACGCCACAATGGTTCATCTCTATGGATCAAAAAGGTTTGCGTACTCAAGCGTTGAGCGAAATTGAGCAAACGCAATGGATCCCTGATTGGGGACAGAGCCGCATCGAGAAAATGGTTGAGAATCGTCCTGATTGGTGTATCTCTCGCCAACGTACTTGGGGTGTGCCAATTACGCTGTTTGTACATCGTGAAACAGAAGAACTACACCCAGATAGTGTGTCACTGATGGAGCGCGTTGCTAACCGCATCGAGCAAGAAGGTATTCAAGCTTGGTGGGATCTAGATGCATCAGAGCTATTAGGTGATGAAGCTGAGCAGTACCGTAAAGTGACTGACACATTAGATGTTTGGTATGACTCAGGTTCTACCTTCTCGTCAGTGGTTGCTTCACGTCCAGAATTTAACGGCCACGAAATCGATCTTTACCTAGAAGGTAGCGATCAGCATCGTGGTTGGTTTATGTCATCATTAATGATCTCTACTGCGATGAATGGCAAAGCGCCATACAAGCAAGTGCTGACTCATGGTTTTACCGTTGACGGTAAAGGCCGCAAGATGTCTAAATCTGTTGGTAACGTGATTGCACCGCAACATGTAACCAATAAGCTAGGTGCTGACATTTTACGTTTATGGGTTGCTGCGACAGATTACAGTGGTGAAATGACGGTTTCTGACGAAATCCTAAAGCGTAGCGCCGATGCATATCGCCGAATTCGTAACACCGCTCGCTTCCTACTTGCGAACATCAATGGCTTTAACCCTGAGACCGATATGGTTGCCGTTGAAGATATGGTTGCATTGGACCGTTGGGTTGTTCGTCGCGCAGCTGCGCTGCAACAAGAGCTACTAGAAGCGTACGATCAGTACAACTTCCATTTAGTTACGCAGAAGTTGATGCAGTTCTGCTCAGTAGAATTGGGTAGCTTCTACCTCGATATCATTAAAGACAGACAGTACACAGCAAAAGATGACAGCAATGCGCGTCGTAGTTGTCAATCTGCACTGTACCTTATCTCTGAGGCTATGGTGCGTTGGATTGCGCCAGTATTAAGCTTTACTGCAGATGAAATTTGGAAGCTTCTTCCTGGTGAGCGTGGAGAGTTTGTCTTTACTGAAACTTGGTACGAAGGTCTGCAATCAGTCACGTTAGATTCAGACTTGAGTGATGAATACTGGGATCAATTGCTGGCAGTTCGCGCAGAAGTTAACAAAGTGATTGAGAATGCTCGTCGTGAAAAGCAGATCGGTGGTTCACTAGAAGCTGAAATTACTCTGTTTGCTGATGAAGCATTGTCTGCCGCGCTTAGCACACTTGGTGATGAGTTACGCTTTGTACTGTTAACTTCTCAAACAGAGGTTGTAGCACTAAGTGAAGCGCCAGCTGATGCGATTGAAACTGAGCTTGCATCACTAAAACTTGGGCTTAAAAAGTCTGAAGCAGAGAAGTGTGAGCGCTGCTGGCATCACAGAGAAGATGTAGGTCAAGTGACTGAGCATCCGACACTGTGTACACGCTGTGTGACCAATATTGAAGGTGAAGGCGAAACTCGCCAGTTTGCATAAAGGATCCGTAATGCCCACTTCTTGGAAAGACAGTGGCCTACGTTGGTATTGGATAGTTGTGTTGGTGTTTATCGCCGACCAGCTATCTAAGCAGTGGGTGTTGTCGAGTTTTAATCTTGGTGAGTCTATACAGTTATTGCCAGTCTTTAACTTTACCTATGTACGTAACTATGGCGCTGCATTTAGCTTTTTAAGTGATGCTGGCGGCTGGCAACGTTGGTTATTTACCTTCGTCGCGGTCGGCTTTAGTATTTTACTTTCGGTATGGCTACGTCAGCAACCAAGTAAAATGTGGCGCTTAAATCTCGCTTATACGTTAGTCATTGGCGGCGCACTAGGAAATCTAATCGATCGTCTGCAGCATGGTTTTGTGGTCGACTTCTTAGATTTTTATTGGAAAACCAGCCATTTCCCAGCATTTAATATTGCCGATTCTGCAATCTGTGTTGGTGCGGGTTTAATTATTTTAGATTCTTTTGTATCGGATAAAGATGTCAAAAAATCAGATGATATAAAGGAGTGATCTGAATGTCAGATAACCATTCAATTTTATGCCACATGAATATCGTACTTGAAGATGGCTCCACAGCTGAAAGTACTCGCTCAAGTGGTAAGCCTGCACGATTTAATGTTGGCGATGAAAGTTTAAGCCCTGCGTTTGAGACTGAAATTGTTAACCTTAAAGAGGGTGACAAGCACAGTTTTACCTTGCAGCCAGCCGATACTTTTGGTGAGTCTAATCCAGATGCGGTGCATCACATGGATAAGAGCCGTTTCCCAGCGGATATGACGCTTGAGCCTGGTGTGATAGTCAGCTTTGCAGGCCCAGGTGGCAGTGAAGTGCCAGGCATGGTGCGTGACGTCATTGGTGACTCAGTGACAATCGATCTCAACCATCCATTGGCAGGTCAAGTATTAACCTTTGAGCTTGAAGTGGTACAGGTACTGTAATTATGAAAATTCTTCTGGCAAACCCACGAGGTTTTTGCGCTGGTGTTGACCGCGCAATTAGTATTGTAGAGCGTGCATTAGAGCTTTTCTCTCCTCCTATCTATGTTCGTCATGAAGTGGTGCATAACCGCTACGTGGTACAGAACCTTAAAGATCGTGGGGCGGTGTTTGTTGAAGAGTTAGATCAAGTACCTGATGAAAGCATTGTTATTTTTAGTGCCCATGGTGTGTCACAAGCTGTACGCGCAGAAGCTAAAGCTCGCGGCCTGAAAGTGTTTGATGCTACCTGCCCACTGGTGACAAAAGTGCATTTGCAAGTCACTCGAGCAAGCCGTAAAGGTATCGAGTGTATTTTGATTGGTCACGCTGGTCATCCAGAAGTCGAAGGCACAATGGGTCAATACGATAACCCAGAAGGCGGTGTACACTTAGTTGAGTCTCCTGAAGATGTGGCAAAGCTTGAGGTTAAAGATCCAGACAACTTATGCTTTGTGACTCAAACGACGCTATCAATGGATGATACTGCGGACGTGATAGCTTCATTGCAACAGAAGTACCCTGCTATTGAGGGGCCGCGTAAAGATGATATTTGCTATGCAACCCAAAATCGCCAAGACGCAGTGCGTAATGTTGCCGAAGAAGTCGAGTTATTTATCGTAGTTGGCTCCAAGAACAGTTCAAACTCTAATCGTTTGCGCGAATTAGCACAAAAGAAGGGCACTAACTCATACTTGGTAGACAATGCCGATGATGTTGATCCTACTTGGTTCAACGGTATTCAGCGAGTAGCGGTCACTGCTGGCGCATCCGCTCCAGAAGTTTTAGTGAAGCAGGTGGTAGATGCTATTGCTGATATGGCACCTAGCGTTATTACCGAAGTGGAAGGGCGATTAGAAGATACCGTATTTGCGGTACCCGCTGAATTACGCTAACGATTACTGCTAAACATCAAATATTAAAGAGGCTGAAGCCTCTTTTTTTATGCTTAAAATTCAGACACATCATTGCTGTTTACTCTATAAACGATGACTTGTACTAAGCAAGTATTCGACTAAACTTCATTTAACATGTATGCTGGTGTTTGCTCGCTAAGTCACAGATTTTAAAGAGTAAAAACCTTAAATTAACGTCAAGAATATGACGAAGGCAAAGGAATTGACAGCAATGAAAAATCAACAACGGGGGCTATCGCTAATCGAACTAATGGTCTCGTTAGTTATTTTAGTTGTTGGTCTTATTGGTATTTTTAATCTACACCTTGTTGCCAAACGTGGCAGTTTTGAATCTTTTCAGCAAACTCAAGCAGCTTATCTTGCCAACGATATTGTCAACCGAATTAAACTCAACCGTAGCTTGCTCACATCATATACCGGAACCTATACAGGCAAGTTATCTAAACCTGCGAAATCTTGCGATGTAAGTGTTGGTACTAATGTTACCTGCACTAATGCAGAAACCTTATCTTGGGATCTCTATCAATGGGAAACATTATTTACTGAACTGGATGACACAACAGCCTGTATATCTGCGCAGAGTAGCGGCAGTGTTGAAGTAGTGATGAGTTGGAGGGGGATCAGGGAGATGAGTGATGGTGCTGCTGGAACTAATCAATCTACTTTGGTAAAAGGGTGTGGTTCGGCTAACAAGCGCCGTCGAATTTATTCGTTGAAAACAATAATTATTTAAATTATGAATAAAAAAATAATAGGGAAGTGGCAAACAGGCTTTTCGTTAGTAGAGCTGATGGTTGCAATGTTGGTGAGTTTGTTCTTATCGGCTGGTCTTTTTTCTATGTTCGCAATGTCATCATCTAATGTGGCGACAACTAGTCAGTTTAACCAACTTCAAGAAAATGGCCGTGTAGCGTTGGCACTGATCGAACGGGATGTGAGTCAAGCAGGTTTCATGGCTGAGTTGACAGGTACTAATCTCAGTGTTGGCGTGAATACAACGATTCAGGCTAGTGCTATTGCTACTACGAGTGATTGTGTTGGAGGAGGGGTTAACAATGCTAGCTTTCCGGTTCAAAATAGTCTGGCCAACTTTAGGAAAATGTGGGGCTATGAAAGTGGAGTCTCCACTGAGTCGTTTAGCTGCTTAAGTTCTACGTTATCTGGTACAGATGTCTTGCAAATAAAGCGCCTAATTGGCCCTGCTGTGACCACTTTTAATACTAATTCTTACTATATGGCGACTAACCTGAATCAAGCCGTTATTTTTTCTGGTAGCCAAGCCGCACCGTCGTTAGATAATGCAAGGTTTTGGGAATATCAACATCATATTTACTTCATCAAAACTGACAATGGTGTCCCAGTGCTGATGAGAAGAGTACTCGGAGTTGGTGGGATGAAAACCAGTGCTAGTTATGAACAACTAGTTGAAGGTGTTGAGAATCTTAGGGTTATGTATGGCTTCGATTTTGACGGTGATGATAGTGCAGACAGTTTTATGCCTGCGGAGAACATAACTTCTGCAATGTGGGATGGTTCGCCAGCTCAAAGATTAGTGGCTCTTAGAATTTATATCTTAATTAGAACGCTCGAAGAAGATGATAGTTACGATAACGACAATAGTTATGAACTTGGCGATAAGACGATAGCTGCAACCAATGATGGTTTTAGAAGGCGGGTATTGTCTTCTACTATCGTATTAGAAAATCCAATATTGGTGAGTAATTAATATGCAGATTCGTAAAGAGAAAGGGATCGTGTTGTTTTTCTCAATCATTATCCTCCTTATTATGACGGTAATAGGAGTTGCATTAGCGGTTAACTCGACCCAATCAATAAGAATGGCAGGTGCAGGTTCTGAACGTATTGAAGCGATGGCTAACGCTCATGGATCAATCGATCGACTGGTAGACAATAACAAAGGGACTGACTTCGCTTCTTTGACGGCTAACCCTGCAGATATCACTGATAGTGAATTCCCTGTAACAAGTGCACTTACGCTACTTGCTGATAACGGAGTTTGTAAAAGGAGTAGCCAGGCTACTCAACCTGATTTGATCGGCTGTGTGACGATAGAAATATCCAGTCAGGCGACATTTGGCAGAAATAATATGGGACAACTCACTGTTGTCTCCGGAATTGAGCAAGAAATATTAGGGTCAACAGGGAACTGATTATGAAATTTAGACAATTTTTAATCACAGTTGCGACAGCGCTTACTATGGTGTCTGGTGCTAGTTATTCTGATGATACTGAGCTTTATGTATTTGAATCTTCTGCACGCTCAGGTTCTAGACCTCAAGTTCTCATCATTTTTGATAATTCAGGCAGTATGAGAACGAAAGAGTACAGTGAAAGCTTCTACTCTCGCGGTGAGACTGTTTCGGATAGCACAAAGCTTTATTATGCAAAAGGTGGTGGCGCAGTCCCTGATCCAACAAGCAGTAATTATTTTTATCATTCAGTTAATGGTTGTGAGTCATCAAAAGAGTACTTAACTGATTATGGAGTATTTACGGGCTTTTTAAGGGAGTATGGTTTTGTTGGTGAAAATGGTACTTGGCTAGAGCTACCGGATACCTTAGGGAGCTCAGTATCCCAAGTTGATTGTTTTGAAGACTTTGAAACCGATAGCAGCTTAAAGTTTGGCAATGCTAATGGTGTTGCAAATGGATTTCCAGTCGATAGCTTAGGCTCAAAGGCGGCGCCTGTTCCATATACTAACATTTCAAGCAGTGCGTCATCTTCTGATATTGAAGATGCGGTAGATAGCGCATTCTTAACCAAGTTTGGTACTGGGAAATCCGTAACACTTTATACTGAGCGCTATGTCAATTGGTACCATGGTTATAAATCGAGTAGTTGGCAGACTCGAATGAAAATTGCTAAACGGGTAATGGAAGATACGGTAGTCACCACGCCAAGCGTGGATTTTGGTCTTGCAATTTTTAACTATAACACCAGCAAAAGTTCCGACGGTGGACGTATAATTTCCGGTATTAAGCGACTTAGTACCGGAGACAAAATTAGTCTCGTTGATAAAATTAACGACCTAAATGCTGAAACTAACACACCACTTTGTGAAACATTGTACGAAGCATATCGTTATTTCTCAGGCGGTGGAGTTCATTTTGCCAAAGAAGCGGGCAGCATGACGCCTACTAGAGATAAAAGTATTGAAAGTGGCAGTAATTATATTTCTCCCTTTAAGAGCTCCCAGTGTTCAAATCGCTCTTATGTCGTCTACATCACAGATGGTTCACCGACTCAAGATTCTGCTGCAAATTATAAAGTGTCCAAAATGAGTGGCTATAAGTCTTCAGAGCGAGTTGATGGGAGTTACCTTCCAGCTCTGGCAAGCATTATGCATCGTAAAGATGTTAATCCTTCACTAGCGGGTGATCAATTTGTTACCACCTATACCATTGGTTTTAGCGAAGGGGCGTCCGATGCTGCTCCTATCCTTAAAAAGACTGCTGAGCTTAGCGGTGGAACATACTTTGCCGCTAAAAATGCGACTCAATTACAATCAGCTCTGCAACAAGTTTTTTCACAAATCTTGGAGGTTAATGCTAGTTTTACTTCGCCGTCGATAGCAAGTAACAACTTCGATAGAACTCAAACCTTTGACTCTGTTTATTACGCAATGTTCTTGCCTAATAAGGGCCCTAGGTGGATGGGGAATATTAAGAAGTTTAAGGTCACAGGCAGCGGAGATATAGTTGATAAAAATGGTAAAAAAGCTATTGGAGCTGATGGTAATTTAAGTAACTCAGCCTGTTCCTATTGGACCCCTAACAGTGTTTGTAGCGCTAGTAGTGGCGGAGGCGATGGCAACGATGTAAGAGTTGGTGGTATCGCACACGAGTTGAGAACAACCTCTAGTCGTACACTATATGGAAACTTTGGCTCCAATGGTGGATTGGCTACCTTTAGTAAGAGCAATGCGTCGTCTGTAGCTGGTGGGGATGCTGCACTAGCGAGTTATATGGGAGTGACTCAAAGTAGCTTAAACAGCTATTTTGATTGGGCTAAAGGTAAGGATGTCGATGATGACGATAACGACTCTTCAAAAACTGATGCAAGACAAGACATTTTTGGCGACCCGTTGCACTCTAAACCATTGGCTATGAACTTTGGTACAGCAGGCTCACCAGATATTAGGGTAATCGTTGGTACTAATCATGGATATTTGCATATGTTTAAAGATGAAGATACTTCAGTATCTGAATCATGGGCATTTATGCCTTATGAGCTATTACCTAATATCCGTGAATTGAAAGCTAACGTGCCAACCGGTGTCCATTCTGTATATGGACTAGATAGCGCTCCTGTTTCCTATGTCAAATCGGCTGCAGACGGTTCAATAGAAAAGGCCTGGGTTTTTGTTGGCATGCGTCGAGGAGGAAAGTCATACTATGCCTTAGATATAAGTAAGCCCGATAAACCAACTTTTATGTGGAAGATAAACTCCAATAGTACTGGTATGGAGGAGCTTGGACAGACTTGGGCTGAACCCGTAGTGACTTATATACCTGGTTGGCCAGCAGGGAATACCGAGTTCTCTAAAGCTAAACCAGTGCTTATTTTGGGCGCAGGTTACTCCCCAGCAACCAAAGATAGCGCAGCTGTTGGTAGCCCTGATACTCTTGGGCGTGGGGTATTTATTGTTGACGCAGAAACCGGAGCTCTGATTCATACATTTGCAGCTAGCGGGGGCGCGTCAGTTACTCAGCTTCCTGGGATAACCGATAGTATTCCTAATTCCGTTGCTGTACTAGACAGTAACGGAGACAAACTAACAGACAGGATCTACGCAACAGATACCGGGGCAAATGTTTGGCGTATCGATTTACCTAGCGCCAATCCAAAGGACTCTACTAAGCCTTGGACCGCGTTTAAGTTTGCCGATCTTGGTGGAGGTGCTACGACTTCAGATAGGCGCTTCTTTGCTGAACCAGCAGTAGCTCAAACGATGTTTACTAATATTTCAGAAGTGGATGTAACTGTGGGCGGCACAACAACGACCACTAAGACCTATCAAAATGTACCCTACGATGCAGTTGTCGTTGGTTCTGGGCATAGACCACATCCACTAGATCTGCTGCGAAGTGACAAGTTTTTCACTTTGCAAGATAGAAACGTTGTAACTCGCCCGTTTAATGGTGCCACAGGTAACGAGATCCCTGCCGCAATAACTTTAGCTAACCTGTACAATGTATCTACCGCTTCACCTAAGACAGAATCTGAAAATATTGAATTTGGTACTAAACGTGGTTGGTATTATCAATTTGGTAGTAATGGTGAGAAAAGTCTCTCTGCCGCAACAATAATTCAAGGACGAGTCTTTTTTACTTCCTATGTACCGGGTGACAATTCTGATGCAAACCAATGTTTAGTTTCTGGCGTTGGCAGGTTGTATGGTTTTGATTTGCACCGAGGAATACGATCATATACTCACGAGTATATGGAGATGGGTGAGCGAGTTCCTGATACCCCTCAACTTGTTATTCCACCAAATGGTGAGGATGATAGTTATATGTACCTAATTGGGATCGGTGCAGCTGGAGATAAAATGGAGTATAAGGATTGCCCTGAAGGAAGCTTGAATTGTCCGCCACCTCCTCCTTGTGAACCTGGGGACAACAAGTGTATCGGTGGTGGCCCGGGAGTGAACCGAATTTACTATCATGTTGATGACTAGGCGAGAGTATGAGAAAAAAAATGGGCTTCACCTTAATTGAAGTGATGATCGTGGTTGCACTGATTGGTATTTTATCAACTATTGCATACCCATCTTATATCGATTATGTCGCAAAAGGAGTTAGGGCTGAAAGTTTAACTGTGTTAACGGATGGGGCAAACCGTCAGGAGCAGTTCTATTTGGATAATCGCAGCTATACATCGAATATGGTTAGTTTAGGTTATGCTAAAAATCCTTATGTAACTGAAAGTGGCTATTATAGCGTCGCTGCGACAACAAGTGGTACCGGCAGTTTTACTTTGAAAGCGACTGCACAAGGAGAGCAGGCATCTAGAGATTCTGCGTGCAAAGTGATTGAAATTACAGAAACTGGGGCAAAGAGCCCTACAGGATGTTGGTAATGAAGTGGTTAATACTCATGAGCCTCTTAATGAATAGTGTTGTATATGCTGAAGAGGAAAAAATCTCCAAACAAGACTTTAAATGTTATGTAGACACAAGTATAAATGAGCAAGTCGTTTTTTATCGTTGGCAAGTGGATAAGGCTGCGAGTCTAATGGCTTCTTTGCCAGCATCTAGAGCCGCTGAAAATGAGCGAGGGCAGAGTGCTTATATAAAAGATGTATATGAGTGTGTCGCGTTAGAGGAAGATTTCTCCAGTATCAAAGCTAAAAAACTTGATAGAGCAACGCTAAGATAATGCGGTTACGGTTTTGGCTGCCGCAAAAGGTTTTTGGCATTAGCTTGAGATATATCGCTATTAAAGCCTTTATTTGCCGGTGCTTTATTAGTTGCTGGTTAAAAGTAATATTACCCGCAGCTTAAACTTCCTGAAGATTGCCTAATTTTTCCTGTTACAGATACCTCGATTGCTTTGGAGTTTGAGCTGGTTTTACTTGATGGGCAATAGATAAATTGTCGGGTGCTTGTGGAAGCTGCCGTGCCGGAAATCATCCCTTCAGAGCTAAAACTTATGCTTTTGAGGCTAGTTTTAATAAAATCATCGCTATTAAATGCGTCAATTGTGCGGATGACTTGATCTGTTGCTGAATCATAAGAACCATTTCCGTTGACATCGATGAATACATCAAAGCCATCAATCCAATCTGTTCCACATGTAGAGCCTGAACGTGGACAGACAGTGACCGTTGCGCCATAACTTATGGCATGGCTTCTAGCCATAAAGAGTGATTGTTGAATATTACTGCTTGCGGCTTCACTTCGCGAGTTCTCATAAAAATCGGTAAATGACGGCACTGCTATTACCAGTAAAATGGTAGCAATAGCCAAAGTGACCATCATTTCTACTAAGGTGAATGCTTTGTCATAATATCGCTTATTCATTACTTATCTCTCTTTGAATATCCCTCTTAGTATATGGGAGTTAATAGATAGTTACAGTAGAAATTAACGTTAATTTCTAGTCAAAATAATGACTAAGTAGCTAAATATTGGCGGGTAAGTACTGATGGCGTTTACGGCTATTTACAGGCAATGGTTTTGTTATTAGAAAACCTTGAGCGTCCCGATTGGCTGACAATAATCGCGGCTGAATATTGGCTATTTAGTGACTCGGGGCAATAAGTGAGTGTACCGTTGGTGCCAGAGGCTAGGCCGGAGGGCAAGAATCGTATTGCTCTACGATTATATTGAACAAAATCTCGAGAATCAAAAGGCCCAATAGTGAATAGTAATTGATCTGTTCCATCAATATGATTTGATTCTCCGGTGTCACTAAAAACTGAAATGTTGTTACTCCAGTTAGAATTACAACGGGTTTCTATTAGTGGGCAAACGGTCACACGTTGGCCATAAGATATTGCATAACTTCTTGCTAGTTGAATGGATTGTTTTATCTCTTTTATGGATAAGTTTGCTCTAACTTGTGCATAGACTGCACTTAAGCTGGGAATGGATACACTTAATAAGATTGTGAGGATAACTAACGTTACCATGCATTCTATTAGAGTAAACCCCTGATCTTGCTTTAACATCAAATTCAATCCTTGAATGATATAGTGGGATGGACTAATGAGTGTAGTTTTGTGGGCGAGTCAACCTAGGCTGATTATTTAGATTGTTCCGTTATAAGAAGACTGCATTTACTTTTAAGGTCAGCGTAAAATCACTTTAGACTTCAGAGTTTTGGGGCTGCGTGCTAAGCTATCTGGCATAGAATGAGTCAGTTCAGCAAGTTTTAGGAGTATTACAATGAAAAAGGTCGAAGCCATTATTAAACCATTTAAGTTAGATGATGTGCGAGAGTCACTTGCTGATATTGGTATTACCGGTATGACGGTTTCTGAGGTTAAAGGGTTTGGCCGTCAAAAAGGCCATACAGAGTTATATCGCGGCGCAGAGTATATGGTCGATTTTTTACCAAAAGTTAAAATTGAGTTAGTCATCCAGGATGAGCAACTTGATCAAGCGATTGATGTGATTGTCGATACTGCCCGCACTGGGAAAATTGGCGATGGCAAGATTTTCGTCACAGATATTGAACGTGTTATCCGAATTCGTACCGGTGAAGAAAACGAAGAGGCTGTTTAAGCGAGCAAAAGTATTTTCACATGCTTTAATCCAATAAAGCATGTGAAAAGATGTTAAGTCACATTGTTAATTATTCTGCTTAGCTGTTTAAAATAATTATTTAGGTGAGGCTGATGAGTCGCGAATGACAGGTTCAGGTACAAATACTCTTGATTGTTCAGAAGCCTGGGCACGACGCTTTGCAATTAGCAGCTCGGTTGCGATATGGGCTATTTTCTCATTAGGCTGATGTACCGTGGTAAGTTTAGGCCAAGTTTGACGAGAGAAAGGGCTATCCTCAAAACCTACGATTGAAATGTCAGCAGGAATATCGACTCCTTCAAGCCTTGCTGCAAATAATGCCCCAGCTGCAATCTCATCGTTACAGGCAACGATTGCTGTTGGCTTATCTTTAAGGTTAAGTATTTTTTTAGCCCCAGTCACTCCCGACTCGAAAGAATATTGTCCATCGATGACTAAACCATCATCGAGAGTAATTTGATTATCTCTTAATGCCTGCTTAAAGCCCGCCAATCGCTCTTTGGTTGATTCATGTTGTTCGTCACCACTAAGGAAAGCGATCCGTTTATGGCCGAGATCAATCAAGTGCTGAGTGATCGAAATGGCGCCTGATTTATCGTTTACTAGTACCGCGAGACCATTGTTATCTTCAACTTTCTCCCCTGCAATAATGCGCACATAGCTGGCATCAATCTTATCAAGCGCTGCCAATATCACCGGATCTTCAGATAATGGTGGGGTAAGCACTAACCCAGATAAACGATTGTGCTTAACAAGCTTCACCAATTCCTGGCAGATGTCAGCAGACTTAGAATCACACGGGTGAATGAGAAGCTCATAGCCAAGATCCTTACAAGCAGACAAGATACCATTTTGCATATCGATAATATAATAGGCATTCGGATTATCATAAATAAAACCGATGACATAAGAGCTTGTTCCCGCGAGGTTTCTAGCTGCAAGGTTTGGTTGGTAATTTAACGCTTGAATTGCGTCATTAACCTTATCAATCGTTGCCTGTTTAACTGAAGGTTCGTTGTTAGTGACCCTCGAAACTGTTTTTATCGATACGCCAGCATATTTAGCGACATCATTAATTGTGACTTTCATAAAGCTGTTTTCTCATTAATTAGAGAGCTGGACAACAGTACTTCAGCAACTACACACCATTAACAATTAGGTTGTGCATAGCAGTATTTGTTATCGATTTTAGCCGTATAGTGCGAACTTTTAGGGGAATTAGCAATCATCAAGGAGTAGTTTTTTAGATTTTTTTCCAGAATTAAAAAAAATATTACATCTTTATGTAACAGATGTTGGTTGTTTAACTAACTGTATTTAAAGTTTAATAATGTTTTGCCCTTTGTCTCGATGTTGTTTTTGAGAGATATATTTGATGCGCTAGTTATTTTGTTGTGGCGCAGCTGTTAAATATTGTGTAATGTTTGCTCTAGACATGACAGCGTTGTCATTCCGGTTGGGGAATGGTTATGGATATAAAAAAATAAAATAAGTTATGGAAGGGAAACGAGATGCGACCATCTACTTTTAAGAAAACTGTACTAGCTACAAACATAGCGCTTCTGCTTGGAAGCGCTGTTTCTATGTCTGCAATGGCAGCTGATGCTGATGCCGCAGGTGCGGACGAAAATATTGAAAAAATCGAAGTGCGTGGTATTCGTGCTTCACAGGCTGCCAACTTGAACTCAAAGCGTTTTGCTGACGGAACTGTTGATGCCATCTCGGCTGAAGATATTGGTAAATTTCCAGACAAAAACGTTGCAGAAACTCTAGCACGTATACCTGGTGTTACTATTGACCGAACATTTGGTGAAGGCCAAGGCGTAACTATTCGTGGTGTACAGCCTGACCAAAACTTAACACTATTAAACGGTCAAGCTGTTGGTACTAGCCAATGGTTTGTTCTTTCAGATGCAACCCGTAACTTTAACTTTGAGCTTTTAGCATCAGAAATGATCTCTGGGCTCGAAGTGTATAAAACATCTCAAGCGGATATTGATGAAGGTGCTCTTGGTGGTACCGTTATTTTACATACCCGTAAGCCACTTGATTTAGAGGCTAATACTTTTAATGCATCAGTAGAAGGCCAGTATGGCGATCTCTCTGAAGAGTGGGATCCAGGTCTATCTGGACTGTATAGCTGGAAAAACGAAGAAGAAACATTTGGTATGTTAGTTTCTGCATCGTATCAGAAACGTTCAGTTCGTCGTGAAACGACCGAAGATTTTGGCTGGTTTGGTCCGTCAATCGAGCGTATTGATCCATTAATGGAGCCACCTAAAGGAGCCGATGAAAAAGGCGCAACTCCTTGGGGAATTGGATCTGCATTATTCGAGCAAGAACGTGAACGCGTTGGTTATGATGTTACCGCTCAATGGGCGCCAACTGATGAACTTGATATGACGCTGCATTACCTTAGCTCAACCATGAAAGCTGATAACGTTAACTCTAACTTAATCGGTATCCCATTCCGTGGTGTTGCGTTTTTAGGTGAAGATACTAACGAAGGTACAGTAACTAACGGTATTGTTGATTCATTAGATGTTACAGGTCTGCCAAACCGTCCAGGCTGGGCACGTCACATGGCTTACGACAATATTTTCCGTGATGGTTCTGAAATGTCGACCCAAGTTATCGATTTCGATGGTAATTATGCATTAGATACTGGCAAGCTGCATTGGCAAATTGGTATGACAGAAGGTAAGGGGACTAACCGAGATTTCTTTACTGAGTTTTGGGTAGATGCTACGGATCCTCGTGCTGCATTTGATTTCACCAACCCAGGTGGAACAGCACCAGCTATTGATTTCACTGGAGCGAGTCCATGGTTGACTAACCCTGGTGATGAAATGTGGTTAGGTGGTATTTTTGATCAATTGAATGAAACAACCGATAAAGAAACCTATGCACAGTTAGATTATTCTTGGTACGTTGATTTTGGTGGTGTGGAAGAAATAAAAGTAGGTGGTAAGTACCGCGATCGCTCAATGGAACAGAATCGTTGGAAGACTGACCTTGCTGGTTTAGATCCTATAGGTGCAGGTAGTTTAGGCCCTGCGAGTGACTTCTGGTCTGGCGATATGGTCAATGTTGATCACGCTGACACTAGCATGCCATCACAAAGCTATTTTATGCCTGACCGTGACACTATGTATAACGCGCTATACGCAGTTGATGAATGTACCGCAACTAGTGCTGGTTTATGCCGTAATACAGATGTATTCCAAGGTAGCTCTTCTTTCGATGTAGCAGAGAAAATCAGTGCACTATATGCAATGGCCAAGTTCAATGTTGAAGGCGTACGCGGTAACGTTGGTCTTCGTTATGTCGAAACTGATACGACTTCTGAAGGCACTGTTGCAGGCGACCCAGTTAAATATGAAAGTGATTATTCTGAATGGTTACCAAGTATTAATATCGCCTATGACCTGTCATCTGACGTTATCTTACGTGCAGCGGCAAGTCGTGCGTTAACTCGACCTGCACCCTTCCAGCTAGCTCCAGCGGTTAACCTAACTCCTGAGACTAGTTCAGGCTCTGCTGGTAACCCATTCTTAGAGCCATTAACAGCAGCTCAATATGAATTGGGTGCCGAATGGTATTTCACTCCTGAATCAGTAATTGGTTTAACAGCATTTAAGAAAGATATAAGCAACTTCATATACACAACAACTGTTTCAGCTGTAATTGAAGGTGAGCAGATTAACCAGCTAAGAACGCCTGTCAATGGTGGTAATACATCTATCGACGGTGTTGAATTCCAGATGCAACATGCATTCGACAATGGCTTTGGTGGTTATGTTAACTATACCTACACTGATGTCGCAGATGCTAAAGTCACTGAAGCTGTATTGATTACTAATCCAGATGGTAGTGTCGTTGCTGCGACACAAGATAGCTATGTAGAATTACCAAATACATCTAAGAATTCTTATAACTTAGGTGCTTATTACGAAGATGACCTGTTTAGCGCTCGCGTCAACTATAACTACCGTAGTGAGTATTTCCTTGCTAAAACTGAGATCGGTAACCAGTATCGAGACGAGCAGCAGCAAGTGGATGCCCAGTTAAGCTGGAATGCAACTGAGAATATTACCATTTCTTTCGAAGCACTCAACCTTACCAATGAAATCTGGGAAAACTACTACGAACGTGCTTCAGATGGTGCTCGTTTAGGTGGCACTCAGAGTTCAAATGGTCGTCGTTATTATCTTGGTGCAAGCTTCCGTTTATAAGCCAATGTTGAGTAATGATTGTTAATTAGAAAGTAATAAAGCCAGTCATTTGACTGGCTTTTTATTTCTATACAGTTACATAAAAGGAAGTCGTTTTTAATTAGATTTAGTCATCGACTTTAAGGTGTGGATAATATGAATGCTCTCCCAAATCAAATCGTCATTGTTGGCGGAGGCACCGCTGGATGGATGGCTGCAAATTTGATGGCTCATCAATGGTCGAAATTAGGCTGTAATATTACGTTAGTTGAGTCAAAAAATATTGGTACTGTTGGAGTGGGTGAGGGAACGACTCCATTTTTTCAAGGATTTTTTGATCGATTAGGTATTCCCGAGTCTGAGTGGATGGAAGCGGCGAATGCTACCTATAAATGTGGTATTAGTTTCCCTAATTGGATTACAACTGCTAAAACAGATAGTTACTTTCATCCTTTCTATTCCTACATTGATAGCCCACAAGTACCGCTATTTTTTGCAAATGCTAACCTTCGTCGAGAAGGATTAGACGTTGATGCACATCCTGATGATTATTTTGTTACTTCGAAGCTGGCAGCGCAATGTCGCTCACCCATTGCCAAAGAGGGAAATCATCAACGATTAGATTATGGTTATCACTTTGATGCTGGGTTATTAGGAGAGTTTTTAAAGAAAAAAGGAATTGAAAGAGGGATCGTACACATTGATGACAAGGTTACTGATGTCAGGTTAGACAGCAATGGAGATATTAGCAGTGTGATTACTGTTAATGCTGGAGAGTTGATTGCTGATCTATTTGTTGATTGCTCAGGGTTTCAAGGATTACTGATTCAGCAAGCATTAGGTGAGAAGATGGTTAGTTATCAATCTCAGTTATTTAATAATAGTGCAGTGGCGATTCCGACAGCCATCAACGGTGATGAGGAGCTTTCTTCTGAAACAGTGTCAAAAGCACTTAGTCATGGCTGGGTTTGGCACATCCCTCTAGCGAATAGGTATGGGAACGGCTACGTATATAGCAATAAATATATATCAGCCGAAGAAGCAGAGCTTGAGCTAAGGCAACATTTGGGAGAGAAAGCTGAAGGTGTTAAAGCGCTGCATTTAAGTTGGACGCCAGGTCGAATAACTGAGCACTGGAAGAATAACTGTGTCGCTATAGGACTGTCTCAGGGTTTTTTAGAGCCTTTAGAAGCTCCTATGTTAAATATCATTCAACGCAGCATTGAGAATTTCGTTGAGCTATATGAAAAATCAGAGTTCACTCGGGAGTATCAGCAAGAGTTTAATGCTGACATTAACTCACTAATTGATGGAACTCGAGACTATTTGCAAGCACATTACAAACTCAATGGCCGTGATGACTCGCAATATTGGAAAGACTGCAGATCTAATATTTCTCAATCTAAAGAGCTTAAATCAATCTTAGATGGCTGGATTGGAAATCGTAACTTTGACCAAGTACTGCGAGAAAGCATGCACAACCAAGTTTATTTTAAAACATCTTGGTATTGTATTTTGGCTGGAATGGAACATTTTCAACAAGCTTGCAAACCAGCAGTTAGAGCTGGAAAACGTAATCATCAAAGAGCCAAAGAGGCATGCCTTGAAAAGGCTAGCGGATTTATAAAACATAGAGCACAGTTGATGCAAGTTTATAATTCGTAATATGTAGATCAAGCACTGTAGTTATTACTGTGCTTGATTAATGTTGAGGTCACCTCTGATATACTTGCTCTAACTGTGCTTTATGGCTGAGAAAATATTCGTTTGCTATCTTTTGGCAATATTTTTTTGCTCTTAGCGCGGGAACAGATTGAGCATCTTCGATAGTCGGAGAGGGAAAGCATCCCATCCCTGAAAAAAGGCAGTACCAAGATGGGCGTAAATATACCAATGAGTCTTGTTGTTGTTTAAGTGCACTCTCAAAGTCGCCTCCACTGTCCCACGTCGTTATTAAGTTGGCTAATGAATCTGGCGTTAGTGCGTCCTCTCTGCATGCTCGCCAATAAGTGCTGTCATTACGACTATTTAACTTGTAGTGAGCTACAATGTAATCTCTGACACCATCAAAAGTTTTGTTTAAATCTTTGTTGTAGTCAGCTTTAGTTAACTCTGCAGACTTAGACTCGTCCTCAAAACTGCTAATAAAACGGTCGATTGTAAACTGTATTAGCATTAATGCAGTCGCTTCTAGTGGCTCAATGAAACCCTGTGACAGACCTACAGCTAAACAGTTTTTGTGCCAATGTTGATTTAGGCGTCCAACACGCATTTTTAAGTGTCTAGCCTCGATATCTGCATCTAATAACCCAAGCTGAGTTCGTAATTCAGTTTCTGCATTATCAGGACTAATGAAATCAGAACTAAAAACATAACCATTGCCCCATCTTGAGGTTAATGGAATTCTCCATGACCAACCATTGGTTAATGCTCTAGAAACTGTTTGGGGAGGAATCTGTGCGTGGGGATCTAAACTGGTAGGGATAGCGACTGCAGCATCATTGAAAAGGGAGTCTTTATAGCTGCAAAATGAAAGGCCCAATGTTTTATTAACGAGTAAACCAGCGAATCCAGTACAGTCGATGAAAAAATCAGCCCTAAGTGACTCCTGAGCTTCCACATTAACAGCAGTAATATGGCCATCAATTGAGGTATCTACACTTGCAACGTTGCCTATGACGTGTGTAAGTCCAAGCTTTAACGCTCTCTCTTTTAAAAAACGACCTAGTTTGGCAGAGTCAAAGTGATAGCCGTAATCAACATCAAACGGCAGCTCGATTTTGGGTACCGGTGATTTGTTTAACTCTATGAGCTGCGATGATACAAAATAATGGTTAGGTAGGGCGTCAACATTTACTCCCCTTCTTCTTAGTCCGCTATTATGAAAAAATAGATCTGCTGGCTTTAGATCTAGTTTGGAAAAGAAAGGGTGGAAGTAACTTTCATATCCAGCTTTTGTAGACCAATCGGGAAAGCTGATGCCCGCTTTGTAGGTTGCATCGCAAGCTGGCATCCATTCTGACTCTTTAATTCCCAAGCTGCTAAAATATTGTTTCAAGTAGGGAGTTGAGCCTTCACCAACCCCTATAATGCCAATATCTTTTGATTCAACAAGAGTAATTTTAACTGAATTTCCCCATGAAGAAAGTAAGCTATTTACTGCCATCCAACCAGCAGTACCGCCTCCAACAATTACGATACTTTTTGGTTTTATTTTCATCAAAACACTCCCGCCATGACATATTGTTGGCACCGCAAATTTGCATGCCTTAATTAACTACTTTATTAATAAATCAACTTGTCCTAAAGAGGATAAATGAGAGTAGATAGGGCCAAATAATCCTTGTTTGGCGAACATTAATAGTTTGTCATCGGGCAGTGCCTTAAGGCGTTCTTCATCTATGGCGTAAATGCCTTGAATATTATGATCTTTACCATTTGGTCCTTTAATTGTTAGTACTTTTTGCTGCAGTAACTCATTGTCAGTTAGATGCTTTATAAATAATGAGGTTATATGGTGATACTCGGCAATCTTGCCCATGAACGCTACTTGTTGCTTTAGATAGTCGGTTTGTTCACTATTATCATCGAAAAGACGGTGGCCTTCTGTTGTATTAACACGCTTTGAATTACGGTTAAAACCTATCATGATGCTTTGCTTTTCATTTTCTCTAGCAATAAAAGGCTGTCCTCGCAATACCATTGGTAAGTAACGTGCAGTCCATTCTCCTTCAACTACAAACTGATTAGTCTCGGGAGTGAGTCCAAATAAAGCGACAGCTTTGAACTGTGTAGATTTTGGATCTTTGGTAAAGATGATTGGGAAAGATGCTGAAGCCTGCATGAACTCTTGTACCATCAATGGTGCTATGTGGTCACTGCTAAACTCTTCAAAACTGTTAATGTCTTTTATACGAATGTTTTGATGTTCTTTGTTATTCAAAGCTACGTATGCTGCTTCCATGTTGAACTCCTTATTTTAGTTATGCTTTATTTTTGTTCTAGTTGGTTATAGCAGCAACATAAAAACGCCACTACCGATAATCCAACAAGAAAATACTAGTTTTAGATTCTTAACCGACATAAACGTTACGATTCTTCGCGCTAATAGCCCACCAAGAATTGCTCCAGGTCCAGCAAAGAGAACAATCTGAAAATAGGTTTGAGTTGTTGGAGTAAAATGAATATATGCGCTAGCCCACACAGTAGCTGCTGATATGGTCACTCCTAAGGCTATAGCGACTATTGGTGCTGTTCTTTTTAATAGCAAATATATGACGACCAACTCACCGACACCAACAGAAAGCCAGCCAGTGATAACCCCGCCCAAAAAGCTTATGAATACTATTGTATACAGATCCTTCTTTGATAAAACGAGACGATCTGATAGCTGATTTCGATAAATGCAATTGATCCCCAAAATAACTCCGAGAACAATGGAAAAGACCCCAAAAGTAAAGGGCATCGATTGTGGAGGTTGAAGGTTGGTGAATTGACAAAGCCATAGGCCTGCTATAGAGGCCGGAATACAACATTTTAAAATGATTGGATACTGTGACCAATCATTAGCATTGAGCTGTGAGTGATGTTTTACTTTGTCTTTATAGTATCTCCACCAGGTTAATGTACCTGCGGTCATACCAAAGCATTGAATTGCGAAAGATGTAGAGAGAGCTTGCAGTTCACTTAATTCTAGTGAGTTAAAAATAGGAATAAATATCACACCTCCACCCGCTCCCGTGGTGTTGGCAAATATGGCACCGACAATGCCTAAAAATAAAAAGTAGAAATAATGACTCGTCACTTCAACGCTAGAGTCAAATGACATAGCCCAAAGAAGCCAAAGCAATGCTGATAGTGTAATGAAAGAAATCTTTTTAAATCTACTAGGCTGAAAACCAGCTAAAAACTGCACAATCAAAGAACACCTCACGAATTAGTTATTCTTAAAATATCATTCAGATGTGTCCAAGATGTTACTTACTTTAGACAGCGTTGTCATTATATTCCAACAGCTAAATTTTAGTGAAAGCCTTAGTGAATAGGGGAGCGTAGAACTAGGCTCTGCATATAGCCTTTTTTGCTAAAAACAATTGTCAAAAAAATGTAGAAATCTTGTTTGTTCTTGTGTATGTTTACTTATGACAGCGTTGTCATCTGCTTGTGTGGCAGCTGTTTGTAAGGTCTGCATGGATAGGATGAGGTCTCCTAATTCGTGTTGTTTTTAACAAACAATTTGTGTTTGTTATTCCTATAGTCTCTCCCCAGAAACTAGTGTAGGCCGAGTGCTTGTTAAGTACTCGGCCATTTTTTTCTACAGAGACTCGACCAGTTTTAATCATTAGATAATAAAAATAATAGCTCTTACCTAGCGTTGACAACCATAGTCACGATTAGGCCATTAATGGAGTGACTAATATGAACAAAATAGCTGTGACGTTAATACTGCTATTTAGCGCATTACTTATGGCTAGTCATGCGTTTGCAAAGGACGTGGTGACCACTATTCCTCAGAGTTGGCAATTAACGCTAATGGAAACAGCTCTTGAGCGAGTCAATAGCCAGTACCAGTCTAAAATAATCACCACTGAGATGAATCAAAAGCGTAAAGTGGAAGAATCGCTGGCAGGTAATGTTGATGTATTTTGGAGTATGACTTCAGCTGAGCTTGAGTCGCAGGTTTTACCTATTCGGATCCCTATATTTAAAGGTTTGCTTGGCAATCGATTGCTTATTATTCGCAAGCAGTCTCAAGCTGATTTTAATCGTGTTCTCAATCAAGCAGACTTTGAGCAATTTACAGCAGGGCAAAATCATTATTGGCCAGATGCCGACATCATTCGTGCAGGTGGTCTTCCTATTGTTACCACCTATAAATACAAGAATTTGTACCCGATGCTTGAAGGTGAGCGCTTTGACTATTTAGCCCTTGGTGCACAGGAGATTTGGGGCGAACTCGATAAACATCCTGATCCTCGTTTAAAGGTTGATGACCGCGTGTTACTGCAGTACCGCTCACCAGCTTATTTCTTCGTTTCTCCGCAGCAACCAGAGCTTGCAAGAGACCTATTAAAAGGCTTAGAGCTGATGGTAGGTGACGGCAGTTTTGATCGGTTATTCAAGCAGCACCTGAAGATAGATGAGCTCTATGCCAAAGCTAATTTTAAGCAACGAGCCATCATTCGTTTGCAAACCCCAGGGTTAAGCTTGCTCACGCCGATATCAAGATCAGAGCTATGGTTGGACCTGTTTAGTATTGAAGGAGCTATGTAATGAATTCTTTATCTACAAGAGTATTAATTGGTCTAGCTTCGGCGTTGTTTGTTGTCGTCACCATTCTTTTTAGCTCTGCATACCTACTTGAAAAATCTAAACTAGAGCAGCAGTTTGAAGATTACCAACTAAATACCTTAGCCAATCTAGAAGTTACCCTGGCACAACCGATATTCAACTATGATTTTGAGCAGATTAGTGCAGCGCTATCGACATCATTAAAGTCCTCCAAAATCTACTCAATTTCAGTCCTCGACCATCGTGGTAAATCGATGGCAGAGACCAGTCAACCCTATTCCGTTGATGCTAGTGAGCTATTAGCCCACAGCATTAAATTTACCAATAATGGTAAAGCGATTGGGCAATTATCAATTGAGTTTTCAGCCGCGCCAATTCATAGCGCAATGAATGAACTCATGACGACTTATATTGTTATGGCGCTGCTTATTTTGGTTTTTAGTGTTGTGGCTATATTCTTTATTTTACGCGTATTAGTGATAGCCCCTCTGGCTCATGTCGTCGAGGCTATGAATGAGATTGCAATTGGTGATGGTGATTTAAGTCGTAAATTGCCGGTAGAGAGTCAAGATGAGATTGGCCGATTAGGCTTAGCCTTTAATCAGTTTATTGCGCAGATCCATAGCACTATCATTAAAGTCAGTGAAACCTCGGAGCAGATATTAGCCGACGCCACAGCGCTTGATGCACTTTCTAATACCAATAATCAGCGAGTACAGTCACAACTACTCGATGCCGAAGCCGCTGTAACCGCGATAACTCAGTTAAGTGGTAGCGCCTTTGAAGTAGCAAATAGTGCCAAATCAACAGCGGATGAGGCTACTCGAGCCGATCAGGAGGTTGAGCACAGCCAGTCACAATTTGATGCGGGGTTAGCGCTTACTGACCGTTTAGCTAATGAGCTAACACTTTCAGCATCATCTGTTGAGCAGTTACAGCAAGAGACGCAGAAAATTGATGAAGTGGTGGTAGTGATAAACGCCATTGCGGAGCAGACCAACTTACTGGCACTTAATGCAGCGATTGAAGCAGCCAGAGCTGGCGAACAGGGCAGAGGCTTTGCGGTTGTCGCCGATGAAGTGAGAACGCTAGCGAGCAGAACACAACAGGCCACAGGTGAAATACAAAAGATGATCCAGCTGGTACAGCATCGAGTTACAGAAACTGTGACAGTAATGCAGTCAAGCCAACTTTTATCTACTGAGGCGCTAACTCACTCTAAAGAGATTAAAGTTTTACTAGGTAACGTGACTGAAATTGTATCTAATATCAGCAATATGAATTTAGATGTTGCCAGTTCAGCAAAGGAACAAACCGAGGTTACAGCCGGGATCTCTAAGAGCTTAGATGATCTAGTGGCGGTGTCGGGTTCGGCTTCAATAGACAGTGAAAAACTTGCAAAATCAAGTGATCGTTTATTTCACCAGGGGGAGAAATTACGCGACTTGGTTAAATCGTTCCACCTATAAAAAAGAATATGGAAATGAGGATTGTAATGAAGAAAAGATTAATAGTAGCAGCTGTTGGCTTGATATTGGCGACCAGTGCGTGTTCTCAAAAGGATGGTGAAATAACGGCTAAAGGTGCACAAGACGGATCCCCCATTGCGCTGAGTCAAGACAAGTTGAGCCTTATTGGTCAGCAGTTAGCTGTGAGCTATCGAGTCGTGACTAATGTTGCTGATAATAAGTGCGATAAAGACTCTGCGGGCGGCAAGTGTTTTGTAGCAGAAATAGATCTGACCTTTCCTGTGGATGTCGCAGCTAAAGATTGGGCTATTTACTTCTCTCAGATGAGACCTGTGCAATCTATCGAAGGTGATGAATTTACCATTTCTCGTGTTAAAGGCGATCTGCACAAAATTGAACCTTCAACAGGGTTTAAAGGATTAGTTAAAGGGCAGACTAAAACGATTCGTTTTAGAGGCGATAATTGGCAACTAGCAGAAACCGATGCAATGCCTAACTATTATATTGTTGCTAATGGCTCTGCACCAATATTAATAGACAGTACCAAGGTTACAATTGATACAGAGACTGGCCTAGAACTCCGCCCTTACGCTGTAGATTTTACTGATGCCGAAAAGCAGTATAAGCGCACTGAAAACGATAAAGTAGAGTGGGCAACATCAAGCGTTTTGTATGCAAATAACCACGCGACTAAAATTGACGCTAAGTTGGCAGAAAACCGCATTATACCAACACCAACAACGGTGGAGTTAACCCGTGATGCTGCGCAAGTCTCTTTGAAAGATGGCTTAAAGATTAGCTATAACAAGGTTAACCCTCAGGCGGTTAAGGCTGCACTTACACGTCTAGCTAGATTGGGTGTTACTGAGTCAGACAAAGGGCTCTCGGTTACGTTATTACCGTTATCAGTAAAAGCCGTGCCAGGCAGCTACCATCTCGATATTAACTCACAACAGATTACTATTTCTGCTAATGACGATGCTGGCTTTTCATACGGGTTAGCATCGTTAACATCTTTGGTTGATGTAAACACGCTAGTCGTAAACGCAATGTCAGTGGAAGATTCCCCACGCTATGATTTTCGTGGCATGCACATCGATGTATCTCGCAACTTCCATAGTAAACAGCTGATATTAGATCTGTTGGATCAAATGGCCGCTTATAAACTTAATAAGTTGCATCTGCATATGGCCGACGATGAAGGTTGGCGTCTAGAGATTGAAGGGCTTCCCGAGCTTACAGATATCGGCAGTAAACGCTGCCATGATTTAACTGAGGATAACTGTTTGCTACCTCAACTTGGAAGCGGTCCCTTTAGTGATGTAAAGGTGAATGGCTACTACAGTAAAGCTGACTACATCGAGATCCTGCAATTTGCAAATGCACGACAAATCCAAGTAATTCCATCAATGGATATGCCGGGCCATTCTCGCGCCGCGATTAAGTCGATGGAAGCACGTTACCGTAAGCTGGCTGCGCAAGACTTAATGGCTGAAGCAAAACAGTATTTACTATCAGATAGTAACGACAAAACGGTTTATTCATCGGTGCAATACTATGACGATAACACCTTAAATGTGTGTATGGAGTCGACGTTTACCTTTATTGATAAAGTCATTGATGAAATAGCGCAATTGCATAAAACGGCTGGCGTACCGCTATCGCTGTACCATATTGGTGCTGACGAAACCGCTGGTGCCTGGCTTGAGTCTCCTGTGTGTAACACCTTTATCGCCAATAACGATAAAGGTGTTAAAGACAGCAGTGAACTTGGGGCTTATTTCATCGAAAGAACCGCTTCGTTACTTGCAGCAAAAGGCATAGAAGCCGCTGGTTGGAGTGATGGTATGAGCCATACTCGCCCAGAAAATATGCCAAAAAAGGTACAGTCAAACATTTGGGACATTGTTGCACATGCAGGCCACAAGCGCGCTCATCAACAAGCTAACTTGGGTTGGCAGACGGTATTGAGTCAGCCTGAAGTACTTTACTTTGACTTCCCTTATGAAGCTGATCCGAAGGAGCACGGCTATTACTGGGGCATTAGGCAAAGTAACAGCAAGCACGTGCATAGTTTTATGACCGATAACTTGCCTGCCAATGCTGAGCAATGGACTGATATTGAGGGCTTGCCGTTTGAAGCTGATGACACAGTTCAACGTGATGAAAATGGCAATGTTGTAAGTGGACCGCTTGCTAAGTCGGCTAAATTTAGCGGCATTCAAGGTCAGCTTTGGAGCGAAACAGTTCGCAGTGACGAGATTGCTGAGTACTTGATGTTCCCGCGTGTGCTGATGTTAGCCGAGCGAGCATGGCATAAACCAAGTTGGGAAGTTCCTTATCAATATCAAGGCGCTATTTACAATCAACAGAGCGGAATGTTTACTCAAGATATGCGAGCGCAGCAGGCATTAGAGTGGCAGACAATTGCTAATACCTTAGGCCACAAAGAGTTGATAAAGCTAGATAAAGCCGGCATTAGCTACCGAGTGCCGACCGTTGGTGCTGTAATTAAAGATAATAAACTATTGGCTAACCTTATCTATCCAGGATTGGCAATAGAGTATCGAGTGAATGGTGGCGATTGGCAGCGCTATAAGGCTGCTGTAGCAGTTGAAGGTGAGGTCGAGGTGCGCGCCATTGCGGCAGATGGACAGCGAAAAGGTCGGATGTTGAGAGTGCAGTAACAAAGTCTTTACTCTGTCACTTATCACGATGTAAGTGTTTACTTAGTTTAATTGCGGTAACCCTCAACAGTTACTGCAATTAAATTGGTTTTAAGGATTCGGTTAAAAAAACAAATGACAACGCTGTCATTTGTATTGTAACATGTGATTAACTTAGTGGCTTTCTTAGTCAAGAGCAGCTCAACACTAATTATTAGAACAATAAAGAGGTTTGTCATGGGCATAGGCCAGGCGAAAGAAGCATCCTTGTATATAGGTATTGATGGTGGTGGCAGTAAGTGCCGCGCAACTATATATGCGAGTGATTTCAGCATTGTGGGAACGGGCGTCGCAGGGCGTGCCAATCCGCTGCATGGTTTAGCACAAACATTCCAATCTATTGAAGAATCAACTCAGTTGGCGTTGGCAGATGCAGGGCTTAAAAGCTCGGACAGCAAACGCTTAATAGCAGGGCTTGGACTTGCAGGTGTTAATGTCTCTAGGCTTTATGAGCAAGTATTGAATTGGCAACATCCGTTTGCTTGTATGTACCTAACCACTGATCTTCATACTGCATGTATCGGTGCTCATGAAGGTAGTGATGGCGCAGTAATCATTACCGGCACCGGTTCTTGCGGCTATGCACATGTTGCTGGTGAGGAACTTTGTCTTGGTGGTCATGGTTTTGGATTAGGTGATAAAGGTAGTGGGGCGTGGCTTGGACAACAAGCCAGTGAGCAGGTGCTACTCGCGCTAGATGGTTTTGGAGAGAAAACCATACTCACAGAGCGCTTATTCGCTCATTTCAATGTTAACAATGCCATGGGGATCGTAGACAATTTAGCTGGGCAATCGTCTAGTACCTATGCCAAGTTAGCGAGAAATGTGTTCGAAGCTGCTCAACTAAAAGATGGCGTGGCGCAAGACATTGTGCGTGAGGGCGCTGGCTATATAAGCGAGCTGGCAAGAAAACTATTCACAATAGAACCACCGCGTTTCTCTATGATTGGTGGTCTTGCTGAACCGCTGGCCAATTGGTTAGATGATGATGTTATAGCTGAAATAGCCCCGACGCTACAACCTCCAGAGTGGGGCGCAGCATTCTACGCACAGCAAGAGCATAATAAGCAGCAACAGCAATAGCTTTGTGCTGTTTCGCGGTTGGCATAGACAAAAATTGAAAGTGAGTTTCAAATGAAGCAAACAATAGTAGCAGAGCGACTTTTTGATGGGCAGCAGTTTCATTCTGAGCTGCCTATCACTTTTGAAGACGGCAATATTATCGCGTTTGATACCGTTCAGGGCGCTAAAGAGTCTAAAGTGAAAGGCACTGTTTGCCCTGGCTTTATTGATGTTCAGGTAAATGGCGGCGGCGGTGTACTGTTTAATGCAACCCCTACTCGTCAGGGGATCGAAGCAATTGGCCTTGCTCATGCAAAGTTTGGCACGACAGCCTACTTACCAACATTAATAACCGACAACGTAAGCGTAATGCAACATGCTGCCGACGCTGTTGCTGATGCTATAGCCGCTAAAAGCTCTGGTGTTTTAGGCGTTCATTTTGAAGGGCCGCATTTATCGATACCGAAAAAGGGCGTTCACCCACAGCCACATATTAGACGTATTTCAAATGCTGAGCTTGAGGTGTTTAGCCGTCAAGATTTAGGAGTAAGAGTTGTCACTCTTGCGCCGGAGAATGTTTCACCTGAAGTTATATCGGCGCTGGTGGAAAGTGGCGTAAAGGTTTGCTTGGGTCACTCTAATGCTGACTATGACACGGTAAAGGCTGCTTTGGATGCCGGTGCCACAGGTTTTACTCATCTGTTTAATGCAATGTCAGCTTTTGGCTCACGTAGTCCTGGCATGGTTGGCGCAGCGCTTGAGAGTGCTGATGCTTGGTGTGGACTTATTGTTGATGGGCATCATGTCCACCCAGCAGCCGCTAAAGTGGCAATTAACGCCAAGCCTAAAGGCAAAGTCATGTTAGTCACTGACGCTATGCCGCCAGTAGGGCTTGATAGCGAAGAGAGTTTCGAGCTATTTGGCACAGAAGTCATACGTGTTGGTGACAGGCTTAATGCGGTGACTGGCGAGCTTGCTGGCTGCGTACTTGATATGGCTGGGGCGGTTAAGAATACTGTTTCCATGCTTGAGCTGTCGCCAGAGGAGGCGATAAGGATGGCCTCTTTGTACCCCGCTAAATTCTTAGGGTTAGACAAGCAGTTCGGCTCGCTAGAGATTGGAAAGCGTGCTGATTTAGTGTTAATCAACGATGAATATAAGGTGCAGCAAACCTATATTGGCGGGCAATTAATTTTTTCTGCGCGTTAAAAGATATGAGACTCATTTTAGCTAAACCTCTGTAGCTTAGGCTATCGAGGTTTTTTGTTATACATCAAAATCGTTGAAATTGAGCCATAGCAGCTATTTGTTTAAAGAGTGATACTAATGACAATAATAAAAGAAATCCATTCACAGACAGATCTCAGTCCTAAACAGAACAAAGTAAGACTTAAGTCACTCGATGCGCTTCGTGGGTTCGATATGTTTTGGATCTTGGGTGGTGAAGCCATTTTCGCAGCACTCATCGTATTAACGGGGTGGGGCGGCTTACATTGGTTCGATAAACAGATGCACCATAGTGCTTGGCATGGTTTCACCTTCTACGATTTAATCTTTCCGCTATTTATATTTTTATCAGGTGTTGCACTTGGGTTATCGCCAAAAAGACTAGATAAGCTGCCAATGGTCCAGCGAATGCCACTCTATCAGCACGCAGTAAAAAGGCTACTGCTATTACTGTTGCTTGGGGTCATTTATAACCATGGTTGGGGCACCGGTGCTCCTATGGCATTAGGCGATATTCGCTACGCGAGTGTACTCGGCCGCATTGCTTTTGCTTGGTTCTTTTGTGCTTTGCTAGTTTGGCATACCAGCCTCAGAACCCAAGTGATCACCAGCGTTACTATTTTAGTTGCTTACGCGGTATTGCAACTGTTTCCATTTATAACACTTGATGCTACTGGCTCGTTTACAGCTACCGGATCAATTAATGCGGCTATCGATAGTATGCTATTACCTGGCGTCACTTATCAAAATGCAGCGGTTGACCCTGAAGGGATCTTATCAACTATTCCCGCAGTAGTTAACGGCCTTCTAGGTGTTTTTGTCGGTCACTTTATTGTTAAAACCCATGCTAAAGGGGAGTGGTATAAGCTTGCTGTAATGTGTTTGTTAGGTATAGGGTTACTAGTTCTGGGCTGGCTGATATCACCTATTATTCCGGTCAATAAGACCTTGTGGACCAGCAGCTTTGTACTGGTTACATCTGGTTGGAGTATGTTGTTACTGGCATTTTTTTATGGCGTTATCGATGTCATGAAGTTTAGCCGCTGGGCTTTTCCACTTATTGTGATTGGCTGTAACGCGATTGTTATCTACCTTGCCACCAGTATTGTTAACTGGAAGTATACTGCTGAAAGCTTATTTGGTGGGATAATCAATAGTTTTCCTGTATCGGCTCAGAGCTTAATGGCAGTGATAGGATTATTACTAGTGCAGTGGTTGGTGCTTTATTGGATGTATAAGCGTGCCATTTTCATAAAAGTTTAAGGCTTTGTTACTATCATGCTCAACACTTGTCATTCGAAGTCGCTACCTTAAGGGTGACGTTGTGAAATGAATTGGTTAAAAGTAAAAATGACAGCGTTGTCTTTTTGGTGGTAATGTTTTAACATCAGTGAAACAAAAGCCTGAAGTAGGGCACTTAAAACAGATAAATATCTGTTGTTGATAAGACTATAAAATGGAAGGATGGGATAGCAGGCGATTCTGCTATCATCAAATTAATTACTATAAGAAGCAGGTTTAAATACATGACAGCAACGACTCAGGCTCAAGTTAGCCCTAAGAGCAGTATTCTACCTATGACCATAATAGGTGTGCTCTTTTTTATCTTTGGATTTGTGACATGGCTTAACGGCTCTTTGATCCCATTTCTTAAAATCATCTGTGAGCTCAATGAATTTCAAGCGTTATTTGTCACGTTTGCTTTTTATATTGCTTATACCGTGATGGCATTACCCATGTCATCAATACTAAAAAAAACTGGTTATAAAAATGGCATGGCCATCGGTCTAGCCATTATGGTTGTCGGTTCCTTGCTATTCATTCCCGCAGCTCAAAGTGCCAACTTTATTCTATTCTTAGGCGCACTATTTGTTTTAGGTACAGGCTTAACCATCCTACAAACAGCTTCTAACCCTTATGTGGTGCATATAGGTCCTAAAGAAAGTGCTGCCATGCGAATTAGCATCATGGGCCTGATAAACAAAGGTGCGGGTGTGATTGTACCGATCCTGTTCACAGCTCTTGTACTGTCAGGGTTTGAGAACTTTACCGCCGACCATTTAGCGGCATTGACTGAAGCTGAACGTACAGCGCAGATTAGTGAGCTTTCTTCAAGACTTGTAGCACCGTACATATACATGGCGGTTGCACTGACATTTTTGATTGGCTTAGTTAAGTTTTCATCATTGCCTGAGTTGGAGTTTGAGGCGGCAGATGACCATCAAACCAAAGGTAGTATTACTCATTTCCCCCAAGTGATTTTAGGTGCCGTGGCGCTGTTTGCTTATGTAGGCGTTGAGGTGATTGCTGGTGACACTATTGGCCTATATGGCGCGAGTCTTGGAGTGAATAATTTTGCCTCATTAACTTCATACACCATGGTATTTATGGTGCTAGGTTACATTATTGGTGTGACTTGTATACCGCGATTTATTACTCAAGAAAAAGCGCTGTTAGGTTCTGCTATCGCGGGTATTCTGTGTGTCATCGGCGCGACGACGGCTTCTGCTGATAGCACCTTTATCGCTGATATCTTATGGGGATGGAGTGGCATTCCTGTTATTCCAAATACGGTTACATTCGTGGCTATGATGGGGCTTGCCCATGCATTGGTGTGGCCATCAATTTGGCCGCTAGCGCTTGAAGGCCTAGGTAAGTACACCGCTCAAGGTTCGGCGCTACTTATTATGGGGATCTCTGGTGGTGCGATACTGCCACTAGTGTTCGGCAAGGTAGCTCATTTCGCTGACAATACCCAGTTAGCTTACTGGGTGTGTCTGCCTTGTTATCTATTCATCCTATTTTATGCGCTTAAAGGCCATAAGATGCGCAGCTGGTAGCACAAGTTTATCTAGTTAATCGCTGCAATATCAATTCAAGGGAGCCATAGGCTCCCTTTTTATTTGGTCGGGTATTAGGTTAAGCAATCGCTAGCACAAGAGCAGGGGGGAGTAGTGATGTTAGTTGGCGCAAATTGTAAGTCGCTAAGGGGCATTCAGCTTTCGATGCAACTCATTTGCATTGAGCTTTTGCAAGTCGCCGTGAATATATCCCTAT